>JBAUOO010000210.1:0-28005 GCA_049579785.1 Steroidobacteraceae bacterium | reverse complement strand
CCCCGCGGCCGGCGGCCGGTCGCGGCGCTCGCGCCAGCGGCAGCGGCTGATCGATGCGTGCATCGCGGCCCTGCACCTCTATGGGCCCTCGCGCACGACCGTGGAGAAGGTCGTCGCCATCGCCGATCTCTCGCCGGGAATCGTGCGCTTCTACTTCGACTCCAAGGACGCCATGCTGGTGGCCTCCCTCGCGTATCTGGCGGCAGAGTTCGAGGAGCGGGTGCTCGTGCCGGTCGCCCGTCTCAAGGACTCCCCGGTGCGCGCCCTGAGGCTCCTGGTCGACCTCTATTTCGACCTTGAGATCGCGAGCACGCGCAAGATCTCGGTGTGGTACTCGTTCTGGGGCGAGGCGAGCTCGCGTCAGGAGTACCTCGATATCTGCGGCAAGAAGGACGAGGATTTCGCGACACTCGTGCGCGAGCTCATCGAGCGGCTGATCGAGGAGAGCGGGGCGCGGCATCTCGATGCCGATGGCCTCTCCCTGGGGCTCATCGGCGTGCTCGAGGTGCTGTGGCAGGGATTCGCCTTCCAGAGCGAAGACAACATCGATCGCGCCGCCGCCCGCGAGCGCTCGCTCGCCTACCTGCGCTCGGTGTTCCCGGGCAGCTTCCCCCGGGGCGGCGCTTCGCGCAGTCCCACCGAGCGCCCCGCTTCCGTGCCCTCCGGCTCCGCCGCGAGCATCGCCGCTGCCACCGTCAGCACCGCAGCGTTGCCCGCTTGGGTCTACACGAGCGCCGCTCTTTTCGCGCTCGAGCGCGAGCATCTTCTGCGACCGGCCTGGCAGGTGATCGGTCACACGGCCGAGCTCGCCGCCACGGGCGACTTCCTCAGCGCGTGCTGGCCGTGGGAGCGGGCGCTGCTCGTGCGCGGCAGCCGGGGCGAGCTTCACGCGCTGCGCAACGCCTGCCGCCGGCACCCGCACGCGCTGCTTCAGGCGCGCCAAGGCCGTATCGCGGGCAACATCCGCTGCGCGGCGCATGATCTTACCTACGGGCTCGACGGGCGGCGGCTCGAGGGCGCCACGCCGGGTGATCTGACTGCGCTCGAGTCGAGCCGCGTCGGGCCGCTTCTTCTCGTGCGCACGCCCCAGCCACGCGGCGCCGCGCGCTTTCCCGAAGCGGCGGATGGGCCGGCCGAGTGGCCCGAGCTGCTGCCCAAGCGGGTGCAGGAGATCGCGGTGGCGGCGGACTGGAAGGTTCTCATCGAGCAATGGCTCGAGAGCGGCTCGCCGCTCCGGCATTTCCTGCCGCCGAATCAACTGCTCGATCTCTCGCCGGAGGGGCCGCAGCTGCTGCAGGTGGTGCCCGAGGCGCCCGGCCGTTGCCGTCTCGTGCGATTCGAGCTGCGCGCCGGGCGTGGCGGGAAGGGCCGCCAGCCGGCCTCGCGGCGCGCCGCGCGCCCCTCGCTCGATCAACAGGTAACGCTGGCGGAATCGACCCAGCGGGGGCTCGAGTCATTGCCGCCGCAGGCGGAGGATGATGCCGCCGTGCCGGCCGCGCTCGCGCAATTCCGCCGCTCGGTCGCCACACTGTTGCCGCTGGTGACTCGACCGCAAGGCCTGTAGCCTCAGAGGAACCGCGCCGGCGCGTGCGGCTCGCGTGTCTCGGGAATGCGGTGGCGCAACAGGTCGTGAAACTGCAGCATGCAGCTCTCGAGCGTCGAGAGCGGCCCGGGCTCGTAGGAGCGCGAGCCGAGCCCGCGCTGCACGCGGGTGCAGAGAAACTCGTCCTCGCGCTGCACCTGCCGGTTGATCCGCGAGCCGAGATAACGTAACAGCCGCATCTCGCGCCGCGAGTCCGGGTGCGCGAAGCAGCCCCCGCGAATGGTGCACTTGCCCGGACCGCGCGGCAGCACCTGAAAGAAGTCCATCTGCTCGGGAAAGATATCAATCCCGATGTTGGGCAGCATGCTGTAGAAGCTCCAGCGCCGCCGCTGCTCCTGCGCCAGCTCCACGGCGGTCGGCACGACGAGACTTTGGTAGAACCGCTCGCTCCAGCGGCTCGAGGGCCGATCGCGCAGGTAGCTGATGCCGCGCGCCACGCCGTTCGGGAGCAGCACCTGATCCTCGTAATCGGGCGTGAACATGCGAAAGAGCCCGGGATGGCCGATCGGCACGTGATAGGACTCGAGATAGTTGTCCATCGCGATCTTCCAATCGCACTCCCAATGCTCGATGTACATCGGACCCAAGGGCTGCATGTCCGCGAATCGATACGGCGCGAGCTCGCGCGCGAGCTCGCCCCAGAGCTCCTCGACCGGCGGCGGATCGCCCGCGAGGCAAACGAACACGAACCCGAAAGCGACGTGCGAGCGCACCGGTTTCAATCCCCACTGCGCGCGCTCGAGGCCGGGAAAGGTGTCGCGCTCGGGCGTGCCGCGCAGCTCGCCGCTCAAGCGATAGCTCCAGCCGTGATAGGGACAGGTGATCGCGCCGGGACAGTGCCCGGAGCCCTCGAGAATCCGCGCGCCGCGGTGCCGACAGACATTGTGAAACGCGCGGATCTCACCCTGCGAGTCGCGCAGTGCCACCACACCGTTGGATCCGAGGTCGAAAGTCACGAAATCGCCCGGCCGCGGGATGGCGTTGACGTGACAGGCGATCTGCCAGCTCGGCTCGAGGATGCGCTCGAGCTCGAGACGGGTCATCTCGGGATGGTTGTAGGTCCAGGCGGGCAGGGCGCGGGGGGCGGGCGCGGGCTCGACTTTCCGGGCGGCGGATGAGGTCATGGGGCTCTCGCGGCTGGATTTGTATATCCATTTAATTTTACCAAATAAAATTATATAATCATATAGACTGTGGGCGGCGGCGATGCTGCCGCCGCCCGCGAACCGGTTTCCACCACGAAGTGCAGGAGGGGGGCATGTCCCGAGTCCTCGAGAAGAGCCGCGCCCATTACCGCAAGGCGCTCACCCGGTTGCCGCTTGGCGTCGCCTCGAATTTCCGCTTCTGGGGCGAGGAGCGCACGATCTACGTGAAGTACGGACGAGGCGGCCGCATCGTCGATCTCGATGACAACGAGTACATCGACTACCGGCTCGGCTACGGTCCGGCGATCCTCGGCCACGCCGATCCGAGAGTGGACGAGGCCGCGCGCGAGGGCATGAAGGTCGGCGGAGTGTTCGCGCTCTCGACCGAGCGCGAGTATTACGTCGCCGAGCGCATCGCGAAGATGGTGCCGGCGGCCGAGCTCGTGCGCTTCTCCAACTCCGGTACCGAGGCGGTAATGGCGGCGCTGCGTCTGGCGCGCGCCTACACGGGCAAGGACGACTACGTCATCCTCGAGGGCAGTTACCACGGCCTGTTCGATGCCGCCATGTGGTACACGCCCATGGACAAGTGGACGCAGGTGGGGGATCCGGTGGTCTATCCCTACAGCGAAGGCGTGCCGCTCAGCACGCGCAGCTTCGCGCATTTCGTGCAGGCGAACGATGCCAACCAGCTCGAGGACGTGCTGAAGCGCCACGCGGACCGGGTCGCCTGTCTGCTCATCGAGCCGATCATGGGCAACTGCCTGGGAATCGCGGCCGACCCGGCGTACCTGCGAGCGGCCCGCTCGCTCTGCGACCGCTACGGCGTGCTGCTCGTCATCGATGAGGTGAAGACCGGATTCCGGGTGGCGCGCGGGGGCGTGCAGGAACTCTACGGGGTGAAGGCCGATCTTTGCACTTTCGCCAAGGCGATGGGCAACGGCTATCCGATCTCGGTGCTGGCCGGACGCGAGCCGATCATGCGCAAGATCGGACGCGGCGTCGCCCACGGCGGAACCTATACGGCGCATTCGGTGTCGCTCGCCGCGGCGGAGCGCACGCTGCAGATCCTCGATGAGACCGATGCGCTCGAGCGGATCGCGGGCTTCGGGACGGCGCTGCGTCAGGGGATGAGCGCCATCCTCAAGGCGCGAGGCATCGCGCATAGCTTCGTCGGCCACCCCTCGATGAGCGGCCTTTACTTCGCGCACGAGCCGCCGCGTAACTACCGTGACTGGAAGAGCAGCGACTACAGCTTCTACGACGCCGCGGCCCGGGTGCTGCACGATGAGGGCGTGCTGTGCGAGCCGGACTCGCGCGAGCCGTGGTTCGTGTGCGCGGCGCACGACGATTCCTGCCTGAAACAGACGCTCGCCGCTTTCGAGGTGGCGATCGAGAAGACCCTGGATACGCTCGGCGGCCGGCGCCAAGCCGGCGGCTGAGCGTGGCGCTCTCGCCCTGGAAGCGAGCCCGAGCCGGCGCCGCCGGCCGCGCTCGCCCCGATGCCATCGTGGTCGGCGCCGGCCACAACGGCCTCGTCGCCGCCTGCTTCCTCGCGCGCGCGGGCCTGAAGGTGCTCGTGCTCGAGCGCAACCCCTACGTCGGCGGGGCCGCCGTGAGCCGGCGGTTGTACGACGGATTCACGTATTCCAACTGCTCGTATGTCTGCAGTCTCCTGCGCACGGAGATCATCCGCAGCCTCGATCTGCCGGGCCACGGGCTGCAGATCATCCCCTACGAGGGCGGCTGCACCCTGATGCGCAACGGCGGCCACCTCGCGCTCTACGACAACCACGATGCGCTTCGGCGCGAGATCGCCCGCCACTCGCGCCGCGATGCGGAAGCCTACGACCGCTTCGCGCGCGACATGCTGCGGCACTGCAAATTCATCAAGCCGCTCCTGCTGCGCGCGCCCCCCGATCCGACATCGTTCCGACCCCGCGACCTGCGGGAGCTGCTGCATCTCGGCCGGCATTTCGGCAACTTAGGCGAGGAGCGGATGTACGAGACGCTGCGGTTCTGGACGCTCTCCTGCGCGGATCTGCTCGATGAGTATTTCGAGAGTGAGATCGTCAAAGCGCACCTCGCGGGCAGCTCCATCATCGGCACGGCATTGGGGCCACGCTCGCCCGGCACGGCATACGTGCTCCTGCACCACTACATGGGCAGCATCGACGGTACCGTCGGCGCGTGGGGTTTCGCGCGCGGCGGCATGGGTGCGATCACCCAGGCGCTTGCCGCGGCGCTCACCGCGAGCGGTGGCTCGATCCGCTGCGAGGCCCCGGTCGATCGCATCCTCACCCGTCACGGCCGTGCGGTCGGCGTTGTGCTCGAGGGGGGCGAGGAGATTGCGGCGAGACTCGTCGTCTCCAACCTCGATGTGCGGCGGACCTTTCTTCAGGCCATGGATCCGAAGGAGCTGCCGGAGGAGTTCGTCAAGCGGGTGCGGCAGTTCAAGATCCGCGGCTCCTCCGGCAAGCTCAACATCGCGCTCGATGGCCTGCCGCGCTTCCCGGCGATCCCGGCGGGATCCCCGTGCGTGCGCGGCGATCTGCACGTGACCGACACGATCGATGTGCTCGAGCGTGCGTACGATGACTGGAAGGAGGGCCGCTGGTCGCGCCGGCCCTATCTCGACATCCTCATCCCGACGCAGATCGATCCCACCATGGCGCCCGCGGGCAAGCACTACATGTCGGTGTTCGTGCAGTACTGTCCCTATGCCCTGGCGGAGGGTCCGTGGACGGATGAGCGACGGGCGAGCTTCGGGCGGACGGTGATCGATTCGATCGCCGAGCACAGTCCGAATTTCCGCGATCTCATCCTGCACGCCGAGATCCGCACTCCCTGGGACATCGAGCGCGAGGTGGGTCTCACCGAGGGCAACATCTTCCAGGGCGAGCTCACCTTCGATCAGCTGCTCTTCAACCGTCCCGTGCCGGGCTACGCGCAGTACCGCTCCCCGATACGCGGACTCTACATGTGCGGCTCGAGCACCCATCCCGGCGGCGGGGTGATGGGGGCGCCGGGTGCCAATGCGGCGGCCGCGATTCTCGGGGACCTCGGGCGGTGAGCGCGTCGCGCTACGACTGCATCGTCATCGGCGCCGGGCACAACGGCTTGACCTGCGCCGCGTATCTCGCGCGGGCGGGGCGCTCGGTGTTGGTGGTGGAAGCGGGCGATGGGCCGGGCGGGGCGGCATGCACGCGCGAGTTCGCGCCGGGCTTTCGCGTCTCGGGCTGCGCTCATCTGCTGCATCTGATGCCGGGGTGGTTGCTCGAGGAGCTGAGACTCGATGCCCACGGCCTGGCTCTGGCCGCCGAGGGAATGCCGACCATCGCCTTATCGGCCGCGGGAGCCGTGCGGCTTCCCGGGCCGGCGGATCTGGCGCTGCAGGATCTGAGTGCCGCCGATGCCCGTGCCTTCCCGCAATATGCCGCCCGGATGAGGCGCCTTGCGGACGCGCTGCGACCGCTGCTCGAGGCGGTGCCCCCGCGCCTCGGTAGCGGCGCCTGGCGCGACCGGCTCGCGCTCCTCAAACTCGGCGCGAGGCTGCGGCTCCTCGGGCGCGCCGACATGCGAGAGCTGCTGCGGATCGCGGGCATGTGCGTGCAGGACCTGCTCGATGAGCATTTCGAGAGTCCGCTCCTCAAGGGCGCGCTCGCCTTCGATGCGGTGCTCGGCACCAACTTTGGGCCCCGATCGCCGGGCACGGTGTTCACCTTGTTGTATCGCCTGGCGGCGGCGAGCGGTACCGGCTCGCTCACGCAGCCGGTGGGCGGTCTCGGGGCGCTCACGAACGCCATCGCCGCGGCGGCCACCGGCGCCGGCGCGGTGATTCGTTTCGGCACGCCCGTGGCGCGGGTGCTCGTGAAAGAGGACAGCGCCGCGGGTGTGGTGCTTCAGTCCGGCGAGAGGCTCGAGTCGGCCTGCGTGGTCTCGAGCGCCGATCCGAGGACCACTTTCCTCGGGCTCCTCGGCGCCGAGCATCTCGATGCCGGGTTCGTGCGCCGCGTGACGCACTTGCGCACGCTCGGCATGACTGCGAAACTCCATCTCGCCCTCGGGCGCATGCCGCGGTTCACGGCGCTGGCGGATGGCGCGCCCGCGGGTCGGTTGGTGTTGGCTCCCTCTGCAGAAGCCGTGGAGCGGGCGTTCAACGATGCGAAGTACGGACAGTTCTCGGCGGCTCCGCTGCTGGAGGTCATCGTACCGACGGCCGTCGATCCGAGCCTGGCGCCGCCGGGAGAGCATGTGCTCTCGGCCGTAGTGCAGTACGCACCCTACAAGCTCGCCGGGGGCTGGGAGGGGCAGCGGCAGCGGTTCCTCGAGCTCATCCTGCAGATGCTCGAGACGCTCGCACCGGGCCTGCGCGATTCGGTGCGCGCGGCCGAGCTGCTCACTCCGCCCGACATCGAGGCGCAGTTCCGGATCAGCGGCGGCAACTGGCATCACGTGGAGCTCGCGCTCGATCAGTTCTTCATGGTCCGCCCGGTGGCGGGCGCCGCGCAGTACCGCGCGCCGCTCCCGGGACTCTTTCTCTGCGGCGCGGGCTGTCATCCGGGCGGCGGGGTCACGGGTCTGCCGGGCCGCAACGCGGCGCGCCAGATTCTGGCGCAGGCGGCCTGAGATGCTCATCGAGAGCGAGCCGCACTATCGCCAGCCGCTGCTCAAGACCCCGTTCCATGAGCGCATGCGGGCGTTCAGCCAGCTCGACAGCTTCATCCCCTGGGCCGGCTACAGCACGGTCGATGTGTTCACCACGGTCGAGCAGGAGTACTTCGCGATCCGCAACGGCGCCTCGCTCTATGACCTGACACCGATGGTGAAGTACCGGATCGCGGGCTCCGATGCGACGCGCTTCCTCGAGCGCCTGCTGACACGGCGGATCTCCAAGCTCCGCCCGGGCAAAGTCGCGTACGCGATCTGGTGCGACGATGCCGGCCGTCTGATCGATGACGGCACCGTGTTTTGTCTAGGGGAGCAGGAATACCGGCTCTGCACCGGCGAGCGGCAGCTCGACTGGCTCCTCGATTCGAGCATCGGCTTCGATGTCGAGATCGCCGAGATCACGGACGAGGTCGCGGCGCTCGCGCTTCAGGGCCCCTGCTCCTGTTGGGTGCTCAAAACCGTGGGCCTCGCCGGCATCGAGACGCTCGCCCCGTTCGAGCACCGGAAATTCACGCTCGAGCGCGCCACGGGCACGCCGCTGCTCGTTTCCCGCACGGGATTTACCGGCGATCTCGGCTACGAGCTGTGGGTGGATGCGGCGCAGGCCGAGCGCCTCTGGGACGCTCTGATGCAAGCCGGTGGCGTGCGCACCCTCAGGCCCGTGGGCTCCCGCGCGCTCAACATCGCCCGGCTCGAGGCGGGCTTCCTCCTGCCGAATGTCGACTTCGTCTCGAGCGTGCACACCCTGCGCAACGGCACGGCGCGCTCGCCATTCGAGTTGAGCCTCGGCTGGTGCGTGGACTTCGGCAAGGGACACTTCACGGGCCGGCGCTCGCTCCTTAAGGAGCAAGGCCGCGCACCGCGGCGCCGGCTCGCAGGACTCGACATCGAAGGCACGAAGCCCGCGCACAACGCGCTTCTCTACGCCGACCGCGCCGGGCGGCGCGAGATCGGCAGTGTCACCTCGGCCGCGTGGTCACCCACCTGCAAGCGCAACATCGCGCTCGCGATACTCGAGGCGCCGCATTTCGAGACCGGACGAGAGGTGTGGGCCGACATCTATCTCAACCGGGAGCTCACCTGGGAGCGGCGCATGGTGCGCGCGCGCGTCGTGGAGCGGCCGTTCTTCGCGCCGGCAAGGCGGCGCGCGACCCCGCCCGCGGACTTCTAATATGATCACCGCCGCACTCAAGAGCTCGAGCGAGCGGCCGTGGCTGGACAGCCAAGCGAAGCCGCAGATCGTCATCGAGGGCGTCACCAAGACCTTCGGCGACTTCACGGCGGTCGACAACGTCAGCCTAAATATCTTTCAGGGCGAGATGTTCGCGCTGGTCGGCGCATCCGGCTGCGGCAAGACGACGCTGCTACGGATGCTCGCGGGCTTCGAGCGCCAGAGCAGCGGGCGCATCGTGATCGACGGCGTCGAGATGAGTGAGGTCCCACCGCACGAGCGGCCGGTCAACATGATGTTCCAGTCGTACGCGCTCTTTCCCCACATGACGGTGGAAAGTAACGTCGGCTACGGCATCCGCCGGTTGTCCATCGCGCGCGCGGAGCGCGAGCAGCGCATCGAGCAGGCGCTGGAGATGGTGCAACTCAAGCACCTCGCCAAGCGCAAGCCGCACCAGCTCTCGGGCGGGCAGCGCCAGCGAGTCGCACTCGCGCGCGCGCTCATCCGCCGCCCCAAGGTGCTGCTCCTCGATGAGCCGCTGTCGGCGCTCGACAAGAAACTGCGCGAGAAGACCCAATTCGAGCTGATGGACCTGCAGTATCACGTCGGAATCACGTTCATCGTGGTCACGCACGATCAGGATGAGGCGATGGCGCTCGCCACCCGGATCGCCGTCATCGACCGCGGCAAGGTGATGCAGGTCGGCACGCCCTCGGAGATCTACGAGTTTCCGCAGAGCCGTTTCGTCGCCGACTTCGTCGGCACGACCAACCTTTTCGAGGGCATCGTGGCGGCGAGCGAGCCGGGGCTGGTCACGATCCAGTGCGCCGAGACGGCCTGCGACCTCCGGGTCGACGATGTCGGGCGATTCTCCGCCGGCCAGCGCGTCTGGGTGGCGCTGCGGCCGGAGAAGGTCCGCCTGAGCAAGCAGGCGCCCGAAGGCGAGCGCCTGAACCTGCTGCGCGGGGTGGTCTGGGAGCTCGGGTATCTTGGCAACCGATCGACCTATCAGGTCAAGATGGCGAGCGGTAAGCTCGTGACGGTGGTCGCGCAGAACGAGCGACGCACCTCCGAGTGGTCGATCGATTGGAGCGATGAGGTCTACATGAGCTGGCAGGCCGACGCCGCCGTCATTCTGCAATCCTGATCTTCGAGCGGTGTGAACAAGTACAAAACCGCGGCTGTCGCGGCCTGCCCGGTTGCCGCGCTGCTGGCGATGAGCGTGGCCACGGCATCGACCGCGGACCATCGGCGCGCGCAGGCGGGTAAAGTCACCGACGCGCGTGTAGTCGCCGAGGCGCCCCGCGGGCGCAACTGGCTGGTGCTCGGGGGTGATTTCGGCTCGCGGCACTACAGCCCGCTCGGGCAAATCAACGCCGGGAACGTAGATCGATTGCGCCTCGCCTGGGTACTCGGCATCGCGAGCCCCATGGGGCTCGCCACCGAGCCTATCGTGGTCGACGGCACCATCTATGCGACCGCCTCGCTCGATCGCGTTTATGCCGTCGATGCGGCCTCCGGGCGGCTGCTGTGGCGGTTCGACCCGCACGTGCGCCTCAGCGTCATGCGCAATTCCTGGGCGGCGCGCACGAACCGCGGTGTGGCCGTGTATCGCGGCAAGGTGTATCTCGGGACGGGGGATTGCCGCCTGATCGCGCTCGATGCCGCTACCGGGAAGGAGCTTTGGAGCTCGCCCGTGTGTGTCGATGCAACCCAGACCGGAATCACCGGTGCGCCAGCGGTCGGCGATGGCAAGGTCTATATCGGCTACAACGGCTCGGACACGGGGGTGCGCGGCTCGCTGGTCGCCTTCAACGCGGACACCGGGAAGCTCGCCTGGCGGTTCTGGAACGTGCCTGCGGACCCCTCGAAGGGATTCGAGAGCAAAGCGCTGGCTAGGGCCGCGAAGACGTGGCACGGCGATCACCGGTGGCAGGCGGGCGGCGGTGATGTCTGGGACTCCATTACCTATGACCCCACCACCGGGTACGTGATCTACGGCACCGCGGGAGCGACCCCCAACGCACTCTTCGGCGATCGCAGCGATATGAAGGTCAGCGGGCCGCGACTCTTTGCGGGTTGCATCGTCGCGGTGAAGGCGAACACCGGGAAATACGCCTGGCACTACCAGACCAGCATCGACACCGAGAATTTCCACGTACTCGTGACCGATCTGACGATCCGCGGCAGGACGCGACACGTGGTCATGACGGTGCCGAGGATTGGGATCTTCTTCCTGCTCGATGCGAAGACCGGCAAGCTCATCGCGAAGAAGGACCTCGCCACTGCGCATGCCGCATCGGCCGATGCGGCGCAGCGACCGCGCAGCGGGCACAACTGGTGGCCGATGAGCTACGACCCGAGCACGCGCCTGGTGTACATCCCGACTTACGACGACGTTGCCAGGCCGACGGGCTATCAGAATCAGGCGACGGGACGCCTCGTTGCGTGGGACCCCGTAACCGAGTCGGCCCGTTGGACTGTCCCGCAGCCACTCTCGACCAACAGCGGCGTGCTCTCGACCAGAGGCAACCTGGTTTTTCAGGGACAGGGCACGGGCGAATTCGACGCCTATTCCGCAGGTACCGGCAAGAAGCTCTGGTCCATCCAGGCAGGCTCCGCGATCGACTCGGTGCCCGTGACCTATATGGTCGGGAATAAGCAGTACGTACTGATGCCCGTCGGGCTCGGATCGGCATCACGCCTATTCGGTCCCGTGAGCACCATGGCCACCCCGGCGTCCAAGCTCGGTCCCTCGCGGCTTCTCGCCTTCAGGCTCGGAGGCACGATGCCGTTCCCCTATCCGCATGTGATCATCCCGGCGGTTCCACGACCGCCGGAGCAGATGGCGGATGCGGCCACCATCGAGCGCGGCCGAAGATTGTTCGAAAAGTTCATGTGCGACGACTGTCACTCACCCGAAGCAGACGGCAGCGGTCAGTGGCGGCTGAACGGTACGATTCCGGACCTGCGCTACATGCCGGCCGACGTCCACGAGCAGTTCCTCGCCATCGTGCTCGGCGGCACGCATCGCCAGCATGGGATGCCGGGCTTTGCGGACGGGGCGGGCTTTCCGCTGATCAAGACAAAGATGTCGGTCGCGGATGCGACCGCGTTGCATGCCTACATCATCGACCTCGAGTGGAAGGCCTTCGAAGCCGAGTCTCAGTACCGATAAATGCCCGTCAAACCGAAGGTGCGCGGGGGGAAGGTCCACTGGTTTTGCAATCGTGTCGCCGACTCGCACGCTGGCGTCGGCGTCGCGCACAGGCCCGGGTCTATGGACCAAGCGTAATTCGTGACGGTATGGCTATTCGCGAGATTGTTGACGAACGCCTCGATGCGCCACTCGCCGAAGCGCATGCCGCCACGCATCGACATGTACGTCGTCGAGCTGAGCACGTAGTTCGCCCCGTCGTACTGTTGCGTGTTCGAGTCCTGCTGCGGCGACATCCACTTCGCACGCCCCTGGTACTCGTCGTCGAGGCGCACGAACGAGTCGTGGCTGAAGAGCGCGAAATCGTACTGTAGCCCGATCGAAGCGGTGACCGGCGGGCCCGGCTGGCCGCTCTCGCCGGTGATCGCATCGCCGTTGCCCACGATCGGCGTGATCTCCGCCGGCGAGAAGCGTGCATCGCGAGTGTAGCGCGCGTCGGTGTAACCGGCCGTGATCTCGGCGGTGAAATGATCGGTCAGCGCGATATCGGCCTGCAGATCCGCTCCTTTAGCGACCGCCGTGCCGAGGTTCGCGATAAAGGAGATCTGACAGACGGGCGGCACGACAGTCTGCTGGATATTGTTCCACTGGATGTAGTAGACGCTGGTCGCGAGCGTCACGCGACCCCGGACGTCGTTCTTTGCGCCGATCTCGTAGCTGTTGACCGAGTCGGAGCTATAGGTTTGCGGCGAGGAGTTGATGCCGAAGTTCTGGAAGTCCGTCGCGCAGGCCGCATAAGGCACCGGGTTGTTCGCGCCGCCTGGCCGGAAGCCCTTGGCGTAGGTCGCATAGTACAAGTTGTTGTTGTTGTACTGGTAGGAGACGCCCACCTTCGGAGTGAAGGCGTTTTCCGCTATGGCGCCGTTTCCGGTCTGTGGTGTCAGGAAGAGCTGCGGCCCCCCGGTCAGGGTGTTGAACGTATAGCGGATGTGCGACTCACGCGCTCCGAGCGTGAGCAACCACTGCTTGGTGAAGGCATAGGTGGCCTGACCGTACCAGGCATACTGCGTGTCCTTTGCGGCTGTTTGCAGGAAATAGGAGTCGTTCGGGAAGCGCGGATCGTAGAGGATCGGCTGGTACGGTGTCGTGCAGGCGCCGATCGTGGCGTCGTAGTTGCAGAATACGTCGCCGTAAGGCACGCCCAGATAGGCTTCCGTCAACTCATTGAGCAGCGGATCGTGGATCTGCTCGAGATAGGTCTGCCGATCGCTGCTGAAGAAGAGTCCGGTCGTCCACGTGAGCGGTGAATCAGGATTGGTCGATTGCAGCCGCACCTCTTCGACCAGGTTCTGCTGGCCGTTGTCGACCGTGGCCGGTGAGCGATAGTTGGTCGCACCGGGTGGCAGATGCACGCCGCTGCCGTCGAGCAGCAGCGGGTAGCCATTGTCGACCGAGGCGAACACCGCTCCGGATTGGTAGAAACCGAGATTGTAGATCGTGCCCTCGTACGCCGAGGTGTCCTTGCGGTGATAGTACGAGGTGTCCGAGATGAGTTCGAACGCGCCGAACTCGCCCGTGATCTTCAGCGAAGGCAGATAGAACTTGTCCGGCCGCTCGCGCTGGTCGGGATCCGCGCTCACGAAGCGGTCCTGGTTCGGATCGGAATATAGCGGCCAGTAGTCGTCCGTGTTGTTCGAGACCCGGCTCTGATAGTAGAAGCCCGGCCGCACCTGCCAACGGTCGCTCACCGCCCAGATCGCATCCAGCCGAGCGAGGTAGGAATTGGCGTAGTTCGCGTTGTGCTGCACGGTGTTCAATGTCACCGGATCGATCAGATCGATGTAGCCGCCGTCGTGGCGGTACCAGACGGTGGCGCGCACGCCGAGTTTGCCGTCGATGATCGGCGTTCCCGCGGCGACGCCGGTCTCATAGCTCGGCGCGCCGCCTTGCGTATCGTCGATCTCGTCACGGCTGTAGATGCTGCTGCGGGTCAGGCTGGGCGGCGTCGTGATGTAGCGCACCGTGCCGCCTTCGGAGCCGGCGCCGAACAGGGTACCCTGTGGACCCCGCAGGACCTCGACGCGCTCCAGATCAAACGTCTGCGGCAGGGCCTCGTCGGGATTGAACGCGAGGGCGCGCATCTGGATCGGCGTGTCGTCGATGTATATTCCCGTAGTGCCCGCGCCGCCGGTCGAGGCGATGCCGCGAATGGCGATGTTGGCCGTGCCGGAATTATCGATGTAGACACCCGGCGTGAACCGCGCAACATCCTGGATGTCCTTGATGCCCCGCATGTCCATGCTGGCCTGACTCATCGCCGTGATGCTGAGCGGGACCTTGCTGATCTCCTCGGCGCGCCGGGTGGCGGTGACGACGATCTCCTGGAGCTGCGGCCCGCTTTCGGCCTGCTTGCCGCTCGTGTCGGCGACCTGGGCAACCGTAAGAACTGGCATGATCAGGCACGTGCCGAAGACCGCGCTATGGAGCAGCCGGCGAGGCGATACGCGAAGTGCCGTCAGGTGGAATGGCGCGATACCGTGTCGTAGTTCGTGCATGCGCGTTGCCTCCCCGTAATCTTCAGGAAACCCCTCCGATCACCCCGCCGTGCCCGTCCGGCGGTACACGATCCCATCGTTGTATCGATTAACAATATTTTTACATCGGAAACTCTAACCGACCGCGGTGACCCGGTCAAATGAGCCGGTGAAGCACTGGTATCGGTTACCGATAAAATGATATTCTCGGCCCATGGTTGCCGCGAAGAGTCCGGCCGCACGACGATCTAGGGCGAGGCCGCGCCGCGCATCCGCCGCCACCACCGGGCTGCAAGCGTCCGCGCACAATCCGCTGTTCAACGATTCGGCGCAAAAGGCGCTCGCCATGCTCGAGGCGTTCGGGCGAGGACGCAGGGTGCTGAAGCTCGTGGAAGCCGCCGAGCTCGCGGGCATCACCAAGGCTTCTGCGCAGCGCTGCATCCACACGCTCGAGGTGTTGGGCTATCTGCGGCGCGACAGGCGCAGTACCGGATGGGTGCTGACGCCCCGCGCGCTGGGAATTGCCCACGCATACCTTTCGGGCTACCACCTCATCGAGCAGGCGACGCAGCATTTGGTCGATCTCAATCGTGCGACCGGTGAGTCCGTCAGTCTGTCGGAGCCCGACGGAACGGACATGGTGTTCGTCGCGCGATTTCCGAGTCACAAGCGATTCCTGATTCACATGCCGATCGGCAGGCGGCTGCCCATGTATTGCACGGCGTCGGGGCGGGCGTATCTGTCCGCTCTGCCTGCGGTGGAGGCGCAGCGCCTGTTGCGGCAGTCCTCGCTCCGGTCGCTGACACCGATGACGATCACGGATGTCCGGCGGATCATGGAGCTCATCGAGATGGCGCACCACGAGGGTTATGCGGGCTCCGATCAGGAGTGCTACAGGGGCGATGTGACCGTCGCCGCCCCAGTGATCGGAGAGGGCGGCCATCCGGTGGGCGCCATCAACATCTCCGCCCCAACCAGCCGTTGGACGCTCGAGGAAATGCGCGCGAGGCTCGCACCGCTCGTGATGGAGACCGCGCGCGCCGTCTCCAGTGGGGCAGCTCCCCATGCTCACGGGTAAGTCTCTTCACTTGAGGCGCAACTCCATGCTCAACGAGCGAATCGACGCGCAGTCCGGCCGGCTGCTCCGCAGCCTGCTGCTTCTTGGGCTGCCGGTGCTCGGCAGCTTGGTGCTCTGGACCTCAGCCGCCGCGCAAACGGCCGATCACAGTGCCGTCTTCAACGCCAACTGCTCCATGTGCCACCAACTCGGCGCCGCGGGTGTGCCTGGGCAGTTTCCGCGCCTCGCCGGGCGCGCGAGCAAGATCGCCACCACGGCGACCGGGCGGAACTACCTGGAGCGAGTCGTCCTCTTTGGCATGATAGGCAGCATCACCGTGGACGGTGCCCGGATCGTCGGTGGCGTCATGCCTTCCTTCGCTTCCCTGTCCGACCAGGATCTCGCCGATGCGCTCGACTACGTCGTCAGCCTGGATGAGTCGGGCAAGCCTCATTGGAAAGGCGCAGTGTTCAAACCGGCGGACATCGCCCGGGCCCGTGCCGGCAAGGCGCTCTCACCGACGGAGGTGCATCAGCTGCGCGCCGCCACGCTGAGCGGTAAACACCCTTAAGTGCTGGCGTTCTGCGCGATGAACGGATACGCGCGCTTCGAGAGCAACTGCTCGATGGCCCAATGGGCAGTCAGAAACGCCGCATCCGTGTGAGGACTCGCGGCCGCATCCGCGTTGGCGATGCTAATGAGCCCATACGGCTGCCTCGCCGTCACACAGGCGCGGCGGTCGGTCTCCGTGAACACCCAATCGAGCGGATCGTACAGACTGTTGTAGGTGTACGAGTAACCGTGGCACCAGCGGTTGACCATGATGCCGAGGATGTCGCGGCGCGGATCGAAGCCCCCGGGCGCGAGAATGCGCGCCAGTTGATCACGGATGTTGCGCTCGAAGGTCTCGAAGGTCGTACGCAGCAGCTCTGCGCGGCCCGCTCGGTGCTGTTCCTTGCGAGGAAGACCCGGCACGTTGGGGTAGCGCGTCAGAAAGAGCGCGATGGGGTCCTCGGGCGAAGCCGAGTGACGCAGCGCACCGAGGTCGACGGGCTCCGGCAATGCGACCGTGTCGTGGTACATCGTGGCGCAACGCACGGAGCTGATACCGAGCTTCTCGAACGGCCGCCAGTTCCTGACGAACACACTGGTATAGACAATGGGCGCCTTCACGTTGTAAGCCAGCGCCGCCTTCTGCTCCGCGGGCAGCTCAGGAATGATGTAGGGAATCATCATGTTCCAGGAAGCCATCACGCAAGTGCGCGCGCGCACGTCATACAGCTTGCCCGAAGCGGAATCGGACGGACTGTATGAGACGATGACCTCCCTGGCGCTCGCGGCATCGCCGTCGTGCCTCACGTTGAGTACGGTGCTGTTCAGGCGGATCCGGGTGGCATTGGAAGGACGGTCGAAGCGCGCGTAGTCGACCCGCGCCATTCCGACGTCCTCCATCGTCGTGCCCGGCACCGCCTCGGGAATCAGCCGGCGTACCAACAGGCGCACGAGAGTCGCATTGCCGTCCGGAAAATGCACGTCGCCATGCCCCGGTCGTTGGCGACCATGCTGCCCGCCCGGCAAGTCCGCCAACAATCCGTTGGGCAGAGGCTGCAGCTGCAGGCCCGCAAAGCCCGCGCCACCCATCACCCAGGCAAAGAGAGCCGGGGTGGCATCCGCGCCGACCCCGAACACGCTGCGGCCGAGCGCCATGTAGAACCAGTAAGCCTGCGGGTCGACTTTGGCGACCTGCAGAAGATAGTCCTTGTAGGACATACGAGCGAGGCGCTCCTTCTTCTCGGTCTGGGTGAGACCTGCGAGGTAGTCGGGTTGCGAGGTGTCCTGCAGGCGCAGGAGATCTCGTTTCGCCCGCTCGGAGAGCGGCATGCGGTTCACGTAGTCCTGCGTGAGCGGGGGCCGGGACTGACCTTCGGCACTCATCGGCGCAACCGCCAGCCGATCGGTGCCAAAGGTCTCGCGGTCGAAGAAGTATCCCGTGCGCAGGCCGAGCGACGGATAGAGCGTCTCATTTGCCTTGTTTGCCGCCACGTACCGCGGCAGGTCGACCCCGATGTCATCCAACACCTGCCGCGCCCACTGGTTGTAGCGGTCCGGCGATTCGATGTCGAGGGTTCCGCCATTCAGCACGAGCGTACGGCCGCGGTAGTGGAATTCGTTGCGCCGCGCGTGCCCGCCGACGTCGTCGTGGTTGTCGAGAATGAGCACGCGCGCGCCCGAACCCACGCTCTTGTGAAAGAAATGGGCGGCCGCAAGCCCACTCAGACCCCCTCCCACCACCACCAGATCGTAGGTTTCCCCGGTGTGCTCCGCGCCGGACAGATCGACCGAGCGGTGATCGCGCAGGGTGTGGGCCGCGATGAATGAGCCGGGTTGCGATCCCCGAATGCCGGTGCGCATGGGCGGGTACGGGTCATCCTCGCCCGGAGGAGCGACAGAGTCGCCGCGGGCTGCGCCCATGGCGCCCTCGGGAAGGGCGAGAGAGCCGGCGACCAGGGCCACGCCGTTGAGGAAATCGCGCCGGGAGATGTCGCGGTCCATGCCGAGGTCGTGGTCCGAGCCACCGATCGGTTTGCCGAGCTTGTCTGTCACGGGCGTCGCTCCAGGTGAGTGATCGCTAAGACACCCGGGCTGACAGGGGATTGCCGATCGGCAGCCGGCGCAGGCGCCGCCCCGTGGCGGCGAAGATGGCGTTGCAGAGCGCCGGCGCGATCGGCGGCAGGCCCGGCTCGCCGACACCGCCGGGCGGCACGTCGAAGCTCGCCGGCTGCAGATGGAGTGCGATCTCCCGCGGCGCCTCGGGCACACGCAATACGGGAAAGTCGTTGAAATTCGACTGCTGCACGCGGCCATCCTTGAACGTGATCTCGCCGTGCATCGCCACCGTAAGACCCATGATGCACGCGCCTTCGAGCTGCGCACGAATGCGGTCGGGATTGACCTGCGCACCGCAATCGAAGGCGATGTCCACTCGCGGAATGATGATCTCGCCGCGAGCGCCGACCTGCACCTCGATCACCACAGCGGCATAGCTCATGAAGCTGTAGGTGGCGGCGAGCCCCTGGCCGCGACCTTTCGGCATCGGGCGCCCCCATCCGGCCTCGCTCGTCGCACGCTCGATCACCGCGCGCAGCCGCCCGGTATCGAGCGGATAAAGGACAGGCGACTCGCCGTAGTTCCAGTCATCCGACAGGGAGCGCGGGTCGATGCGGCGCGGCGGACCGATGAGCTCGAGCTGATAGGCTCGTGGATCGCGTCCGGCCGCATGCGCCAATTCGTCGACGAAGCTCTGGATCGCGAAGCCATGCGCGATGTTGTATACCGAGCGGAACCAGCCGATGCGCGTGTACGCCGGAACCTGCGGGATCTCCAGCCGGATGTTGGGTATGTGGAACGGAATGTTGATCATTCCCATGCCGTATTCGGTCTGATCTTCGCCCTCGGCCCCGGCCTGGAAGGTGGCATTCTCGGTCGGCGATGCGGAACGGTGCAGCCAGGCGAGCGGCATTCCATCGGGGCCGAGCACCGCTTCCAGACGCTCGAGCGAGGCGGCCTGATAGTAGTCGTGGCGGATATCGTCCTCGCGGGTCCACATCACCCGCACCGGCGTTCCCTGCATGGCTTTGGCGAGGAGGGCGGCCTCGCCGGCGAAATCCGGCAGCGATTTGCGCCCGAACGCGCCGCCAAGCAGCGTGACGTGCACGGTGATATCCGATTCCTTCATGCCGAGGAGACCGGCCACCAGATCGCGTGTGGCCTGCGGCGCCTGCACCGGCGCCCAGACCTCGCAACGTCCGTCGAGAATGCGCGCGCTCGCCGCGGGCGGCTCCATCGAGGCGTGGGCCAGGAACGGCAGGTAGTATTCGGCTTCGATCCGACTAGTGCCCTTCCGCAGGGCCGCCATGGCATCGCCCTCATTGCGGATCAGCTTTGCCGGCTGACGCACGGCGCGTTGCAGCACTGTCTCGAACTGCTGCGAGTCGTAGCTGCGGTTGGGACCGTCTTCCCAGCGCAGCTTCAGCGCTTCGCGGCCTTTGATGGCCGCCCAGGTGTTACGGGCGAGGACCGCTACCCCGCCCAGCGGGTAATATTGGGCGGGCAGGGGATGCGCGGGGATTTCCACTACCCGCACCACGCCGGGAACGGCGAGCGCCGCGTGCGCATCGTAGTGGACCAGCTTCCCACCCAACACGGCCGGCCGCGCCACGACGGCGTACAACATCCCCTCCAGCCGCGTATCGATACCGTAGACCGCGCGACCCGCCACGATGTCGGCGCCGTCGATCGATCGAGTACTTGATTTACCGATGTAGCGGAATTGTGCCGGGTCTTTCAACCGCACCTGCTGCGGCTCGGGGATGGGCTGATGCATTGCCTGCTCGGCAAGCTGACCGTAGGAAAGCCGCCGTCCGGTGCCACGATGCAGCACCTGCTGGCGCTTGGCGACGACCTCGCTCACCGGTACACGCCAGCGGGCGGCGGCGGCACCTTCGAGCATCATGCGAGCCGCGGCGCCGACGCGCCGCATCGGCTCGAAGAAATGGCGCATGCTGCGTGAGCCATCCGTATCCTGGCTGCCGTAGCGCGACTCATCGGCCGGCGCCTGAGTGACACGGACCCGCTGCCAGTCCGCCTCGAGCTCATCGGCCACGACGAGAGCCAAGCTGGTCCGAATGCCCTGGCCCATCTCCGGCCGGTGCACCGTGACCATTACGGTATCGTCCGGATGGATCGATACGAACACCAGCGGGTTGTCGACCACCCCGCCGGGGTCCGCGGCCGCTCCATAGAGCGGGGCCTGACTCGCCGACACGATTCGACCCGACTCCCGCGCGCACAATGCCAAGCCCCCCAGCGCCATGGCTCCCTTCAATACCACGCGGCGCGTGAGCGTGCCCGCTGCGCCCTTCCGCGCGCTCATCGCGTCCTCCGCAGCTGCTCGGCCGCCCGCTGGATCGCAGCCCGGATGCGCAGGTAGGTCCCGCATCGGCAGATGTTGCCCGCCATCGCGGAATCGACGTTCTCGTCCGTCGGGGGCGACGGCTCGCGCAGCAGCGCCACGGCGCTCATGATCTGTCCGGCCTGGCAGTAGCCGCACTGCGGCACACCGAGCGCCAGCCACGCCTCCTGCACGGCAAGCCCCACGCGATCGCGCCCGACGCCTTCGACCGTGGTGATGGCCTTGCCGAGCACCGAGCTCACGGAGGTTACGCAGCTGCGCACCGGCTGGCCCGCCACGTGAACCGTACAGGCACCGCAGAGGCCCATGCCGCAGCCGAACTTCGTGCCGGTCAGCCCCAACTCGTCGCGCAGTATCCACAGCAGTGGAGTGTCCGGCGTCGCCTCCACCTTGACGGATGCGCCGTTGACGCTCAGCTCTGTTTGCATGACACCCCTCCGGGCATGGATCACCGGGCTATGGTCATTCGGGCAGCATAGACGTGCAGCGCCGCCGGCACCGCGCAGTGCGCCGCAAGGCCCGCCACCACCCGGTTGCGATAGGCGGTCAGGCCGGTATCGGTGAGCGGCTCGCGGCGCAGCCGCGCCACTTCGGCGACGGTGTAGGGCCGGAGCGGTCGACTGTCGGCCAACGGACCGCCGATGTCGAAGACCACGAAATTCATAACCTGAGTGAGCATCCGATCGGAAAGCGGAGTCAACGCCACGTCCGGGAGCCGGATGAGAAAATCCCTTCCCTGGCGCGTGCACAGGAAGCTGCCCGTCAGACCCCGCAGCGTCGGCACGGCGCCCGGCGCCGAGACGCCTTCAATGCCATGACAGCCGCCGCAGGAAGTGAGATAAGCCACCTGCGCCGCCGGCAGGGGGATCGCAGGACGCGGCGGCCGCGCCAGCGTCGCACCGAGCGCCGCCGCCGTAATCAGCGTCATCACGCACGCAACGAGCCCGATCGGGATGGCGCAGCGACGGCTCATATTGCTCACTCGTGAAGGATCACTCCGCCAGTCCCACCAGTACGGCCATCGAGCAGTGATACTCGAAGGTGTTGGCCCCGATGCACCAGATGATGTGATTGTTTGCCTGTGGGCGGTAGATGGGCATCGCGTGATCGGTGTTGAGGCAGCTGCATTTGTTGCATATGCTCGCCCCGCAGCAATCCCGATAGGCGATCAGGTACGAGCGCTGGTCTGCCGGGTGGGTGCAACTGCCGATCCACGATGTCGGCGAGGGCTGCGATCCCGGCGGACAGGAATGCACGTTGCCGCCGCAGCAGGAGCAGAGGTTCCCATCGATGCCGCAATAGCGCCAGTAGTTGCACGCCGTATCATCGTGCGTCTGTGCTTGCCGGCTGAAGTCCGTGCTGTTGCTCGCATCCGCGGCGCGCGCACGCTGCACAGGTAGCAACGGAAAGGCTGGCGCGGCCACCAACAGCGCTCCGAGCCTTGCCAGTGCGCTTCGCCTGGAGATCTGACCCGCCAGGCGACGCGTCAGCCGCTCGCCCCAGTCATCGACGCCGAGTCGCTTCATTTCAATCACCTCTCACCTTGACCAGCCCCGGCGCCACGATCTGCGTCGCCCTGAGCACCGCCCCGGAGTCTGGATTCATGACCCAGAGCCAGCTCTCCGATAAGGCGAAGAGCAGTGGATGTGCATCCTGGGTGATGGCCACCAGCAACGCCGATTCCGGGACGTCCCAGCGGTGCAGCAGCCGGTGCGCGCGGGTGTCGAGGACCCAGATCTGCGAGCCCGCCTGATCGTTGCTCCAGGGGTGTCCCTCGTGCATCAGCACGAAGAGGCGTGCGGTCGATTGTTGGTAAGCCGCGAACCCCTGACCGCCGGGGCGCCAGGTGATCGCCCCCACCTGCGAGGTGGCCGGTGAGAGGCCGGCGGCTTGCTCGATCGACCAGGGCTGGTCGAAGTGGGGATGGTCTGACAGGTGGACCGGGTGGATCCAGCCGTCGTAGGTGATGAACAGCGCCAGACCGCTTCGGGTGTCGGCGACACTCTCGTCCATCACGGGGTCGGTCATGACGTCGAAGAAGCGGTGGGTCCGGCGTACGACGTAGTGCCCTTGCGGATCGACGTCGGCCACCGCCAGCGAGCCGTCGGCGCAGGGCGAGGCGAACCCGCGCTCGCCGAACGGGTACACCAAGCCGCAGCCGGGGATCTCCACCGAAGCGAGAACCTTGCGCTGCTTCAGATCGATCACGCCGACCGACGGGGCGGGCTGGAAGCTGTAGACGTACCCGTACTGCCCATCGGGGCTCAAGGCGAATGTATGCGTCTTCGGATCCGAAATGAGGCGGGGCGGCAGCGTGATCTCCCCCTCGTTGCTCAGCGTAGGGCCGCCATAGATCGACAGCACGTCCTCGCGTTTGCCCCGGTTGCCCAGCGTCCAGTACGTCTCCGAGACGTACAGCGTGCGATTGTCGGGCGCCCAGGCGAAATTCGCGTACTCCGAGGAATACACGGTGCCGACGATCTTCGCCGTGTCGCCATCGATAATGCGAATGCCCGAGGGAGCGATGGCGTCCATGGCGCTGTAGGCGAGCTCGTGGGGCGTCAGGCCCTGAAACGGAGTGACCCCCGCAGTCTCGCTCTGCAGCACCGGGGGCGCGGCGTGCCCCGCGGGCGCCGCGAGCCACCCGATCCCCGATAGCAAGACCGCGGCCATTCTCGAGGCTTCACGGTTGCATGCAAGTCGCTTCATAAGCTGCCGCCCTTGATGTCGTGAGATGCCAGATTTTCGCGCTCGGCGCCGTCCGCCGAGGCGCCCCCCCTGCGCGCCGAGCGCAGCATGACCACGGCGGCGTATGCGACCACGGCTGCCACCAGCCAGCGCAGCGCCCGCAGCGGCAGGCTCTTCACGATGAAGACCGCGATCAGAACGCCGACCACGCCGCCCAGGGACAGACCCAGGGCCGCTCCCCACGCGAACCGGCCCGTGCGCAGGAACCTGAGGCCGGCTACGGGCAGCATGATGCCGCCCGAGGCCATCATGATCGGGAAGGCGGCAACGGGAGTGAGGCCGAGCAGCGCCAGCACCACCATGCTTGGCGCGTACCAGCCGATGCCGATAGTGTTGAGCGCGCCGAAGACGAAGTTGGCCGCTACCGCCACCACGAACGGCCAGCCGGCAAGCCCTCGCGCCAGGCCGCCCACCGGGAAGGCTCCGAGATTGCCCATCACGAAGGTCACCGCGGCGATGAGCAGGGCGATGCCCATGAAGAGTTGGATCGTGCGCCGCTCCATGCGGCTGACCACGCCCGCGCCGAGCCAGGCGCCGGCCGTGGCGCTCGCCACCATCGCCACGAGCAGCTTTGGATCCACCGCGATGACGGTGACGAAAATGACGGTCTCGGCGATACCCACGGCAACACTGCCGACATTGAGCGTGCCGGGAATGAGCTCATCGCTCGGTTGGCCACGGAACTTGTAGAGCGCGGTCGTAGGCGCATAGGAGCCTATACCGAGGCCGTCGAGGAAGTTGGTCAGCAGGCCGATGCCGAGGTCCGAAAGTGTCGGCCGCTCGCGCCGGCGCGGCTCGCGCGCAAGGCGCAGCCATTGCACGGCGAATATCGCGCTGAAAGCCGCGAGCGCGGTGAAAAGGACGACCTTGGCGGAGCTCATGCGGCGCTTCGGCGCAGCCGCGAGCCTGCCTCGAGGGCGTCGCGTAGCTGCAGATATCGAATGGTGGCACGCGCGGCCAGGTGGCTGAGCCCGTGCAGGCGGATGGGTCGCATTGGCGTCAGCGGAAATTCCAGGCTCTCGGCCGGCTCGCCGAGCGCCCGCTGCGCCAGCACGCGCCCCATTTCGGTCGCCATGGCGACACCACGGCCGTTGTAGCCCAGACCCGCCAGCAGTCCTGGCGCGGGCTCGTGCAGGTGAGGCAGTCCATCGCGAGTCAGGGCGACGAGCCCTCCCCAGCGATACTCCAGCGGCATCCCGGCGAGCTCGGGATGGATCTCGCGCAGAGCGCGCTCATGGGCCGTGATGGTCGTGGGAACTGGCACGTCGGCATACGAGCCGCGCGTACCGAGCACCAGCCGTCCCGAGACGTCCAGCCTGAAATAACAGAGGAGGCGCTGGGTGTCGGAAACGGACTGTCCGCCAGGCAGGATGGCCGCATGCAGTCGCGTCGGCAGCGGGGCCGTGGCGACCTGGATGGACGGCACCGTGACGACGGTGCGCCGCAGCGCATCGAACGCCCGATCGGTGTAGGCATCCGTCGCCACGATGACCGTACGTGTGTTGACCGAGCCGCCTTCGCCTTCGACACGCCAGCCGTCTCCGGCGCGGGACAGCTTTCCCACCGGACTGTGTGCGAAGATACGAGCGCCGCTGGCCATCGCGGCTCGCGCCAGCCCCCGCAAGTAGGCGAGCGGCTGCACCGTACCTCCGCGGCGATCGATCCAACCACCGCAGTAGCGCGTGCTGCCGGTGAGCTGCGCCGCCTCGCGATCCGACAGCACAGCCACGTCGGCGCCCCGCCGGCGCCACTGCTCTGCGCGCCGCTGCAGCAACGGCAGATGCGATTCCGACACGGCCAGCTGCATCCAACCGGTGCGCACCGCATTGCATTCGATCGAATGGCGCCGGATGAGATCGAAGACCAGGTCCGGCGCCTCCGCCGAGCGGGCGGCGAGTTGCGCGCCGATCCGCTCGCCATAGTGGGCGACGAGCAGATCGGGGTCGTGCTTCAGGCCCGCGATCACCTGGCCGCCGTTGAGGCCCGAGCCGCCCTCGCCCAACTCCCGGCCCTCGAGCACCACCACTTCGCGCCCCGCTGCGGCGGCGTGCAACGCGGCTGACAGGCCGGTATAGCCGGCCCCGATCACCACCACCTCGGCGCGCATCTGGGCGCGCAGCGTCGGCAGCGGCTCCATCGGCGAGCAGGTCGCCGACCAGAGCGAGCCCGTCGCCGATGCGGTGGTCAAGGGAGGATTACCTCGAAGTATTGATTATCGATATCATTTAATCGAGCCGTCAGCCGAGCATAGGCCAGCCGCGGGGGCGGCGTCAATCGGCCGCGCGCGGTGACTCAGGCCGAGTGGGAAGTGCGCTGCGCGAGGTATTCCTGCACGGAGCGCAAGCCGAGCTCGTACGCCGTGACCAGGCTTTCCAGGTGCTCGCGGCTGTTGACGAGCCCCTGCGCCACGATGACGCCGGCAGCGCTGATGAGCACGGCGTAGGGAAGCTTCGCCACTTGGAAGGCCCGCCCGACTTCGGGCGCATTCGCGAAGCGCTCGAGCTCGATGCCATGGCGCTGGGCCATCTGCCGCTGTTGATCCGGGTCGCCGTCCCCGATCAGGAGCATCTCCAGGCGCTCGCTCTCGGCGAAGGCTTTGACGGTCGGAAGCAGCGATTTGCAGATCGGACAGGTCGGCGACACAAAAAACAACAGCCGCAGCGGACCCGCCGGCAGAGGTCCGCCGATCTCGACCGTGCCCGCAGCGAGGGTGTGCACCGTAAGCCTCGGCGCGGATTCGCCCGTCTGCGGTCCGCGTCCCAGCGCCAACGCACCGACCGGGGCGATGCGCTCGTGCAGCACGCCGACCTGACGGGCCAGCGCCAACACCGTGACCGCCAGGACGATGAGGGCGACCCACAACATCATCTGCGAGACGAGCAGCATCAGGCGAACCTCCGGCGGAGCTCCGCTGAAAGGTCGCGGAGCGAAACCAGCTCCCCGAAAATCCGGTACAGCGCGTACGCGGCGATACCCGCGCCCAGGCCATCGATCCACTGTAGCGCAGTGGCGCCGGCCTGGCCCACGGCAAGAAGCGGCATCAGGATGACCGCGAGCGCCAGATTGCGCACCACCAGCGCCCGGCTCAGCCGCTGGCGCAGCCCCGACTGAAAGCAGCCGCAGTCGATTTCCCGCCGGCCGCGCGCCAGATTGATGCCCATGGCGAGCGCGAAGCCGCCGAGAAGTACGACTGCGAGTGCCGCGCCCGCCCCGAGCCATACCCCGCTGATGAGCGACAGTGCGACCACAGACTCCAGACCCACGACCGTCCAGGCCGCCGGCGTGGCCAGGCGAGCCGGCAGCAGACGATAGTTGGCGACTACGCCTGCTATCTCAACGCGATGTTTGACCTTGCCGCCGAGAGCCGCGACGAACACCAGAGCGCCGAGCACCCGGCTGGCCAGAGCGATCGAAGGGTCCACCCTCATTGCCGGATCGAGCGGGCGATGCAGCACAAAGCTCTTCGCAACGACTCGATCAAGTCCACGATCTTCTCCTCGCTGAATATGACGGGGCTGCGACGGCATCGAATCGGCAGTGGAGCGCCACAGCAATCCCGCCTCGATCGGACTACCTATTTCAATACGACGGTCCGTCCGCCGTTCGGAAACACGCGCCGTTCGGCGTGCCACTTGACGGCGCGATTCAACACCACGGTCTCGAGCTCGCTGCCGATCACCGCCAGGTCCTCGGATGACTGGGTGTGATCGACACGCGAGACCTCCTGCTCGATGATCGGCCCTTCGTCGAGATCGGTGGTCACGTAGTGCGCCGTGGCGCCGATCAGCTTCACGCCGCGGGCGTGCGCCTGATGGTACGCCTTGGCGCCCTTGAAGCCGGGGAGGAACGAATGATGAATGTTGATGGCACGGGCTTCGAAATACCGGCATGCCTGCGGAGTGAGCACCTGCATGTAGCGGGCCAGCACGAGAAGCTCGGCCTCCACCCGCTCGAACAGCTCGATCAGCCGCCGCTCCTGCTCCTGTTTGCGTTCGTCGATGATCGGCAGGTAGTGATACGGCACTCCGTGCCACTCGGCGAGGCTGCGCATGTCCTGATGATTGGAGACGACCGCTACCACCTCGATGGGCAGCGTGCTGGTGCTCCAGCGGTGCAGGATGCTGTTGAGGCAGTGCCCCTGGCGTGAGACGGCAAGCAGCGCGCGGCAGCGGCGCACTTCATTGAACTGCCACTCCATGGCGAATCGCCGGCCGGCGGCCTCGGCGAATTTGCGCTCGAGCTCCTCCACGGACGGCATTCCCCCGCCGTCATCGTGAAACACCGTGCGCATGAACGAGGTCCGCGTATACGGATCATCGTAATGCTGAGCCTCGGTGATGGTCGCATTGTGCGCCGCGAGAAAGCCGGCGATTGCGGCGACGATTCCCGTCGCGTCCGGGCAGCGCGTAGTGAGAATGTGGAGGCGCGGAGCGACCGCGCTGCGCACCGGGCCCGGGGAGTGTGCCGCCGACTCTCGCTCGGCGCGAAGGGGGGAGGCGGTCGCTTCGTCCAGAATCGCAGGCATGTCGTGCGCTCATTAGCGGTGATGGCGGGACTCGCGGCCCGGGGGCGCGAAAAGCGGTACGCTCTCCCGGGATCTTGCGGCAATAGTAACGGCACCGCTCCGCCGCGGGTCGAGGATTTGCGACCCTGGCCTGTCCGAAGGCGACACTGCCTGAGGCGGGACGCATCTCGGCAAGTGGATGCCGCAATTCGATTAGCCGCTCGCGTGAACGGCCGTCATACTTCAGCGACGCCGCCACGGCAAACCCTACGACGCGGAGTTCCCATGGACGTGCAGCCAGCCCAGGTTTCCCGGTCTCGCCGTCCGAGCGGTCGGGAGGCCAAGCGAGCCGCGCGCACCGCGCGCAGCCACTCCTCGATCCCCTACATCACGCGCAATATCCCGTATTACGAAGTGCTCGGCAGCGAGGGTCTGGAGCTGCT
>JBAUOO010000209.1:0-19179 GCA_049579785.1 Steroidobacteraceae bacterium | reverse complement strand
GGCCACTGCGCACCATCGGCCAGGCTGCGGCCGAGCAGATAGAGCGTCTGGATGTCTTCCAGCGTGCCGCTCAGATCCCAGTTGGGATCGAACACGTCGTTCGGCGTGTGATAACGATGCGCCGTGTAATCCTCGGCGCCCGCGAGCCCCGCCGCTCGGCCGCCATCGATCAGATCGAGCCCCGGGCCCACGATGAGCGCCGGCACGCCTGCCGCGGCGAAGCTGAAATGATCGGAGCGGAAATAATATCCGTACTGGGGGGTCGCCTCCGGAGTCAACACGCGGCCCTGGAGCGAGAGCACCTGCTTCAGGTCGTCCTCGAGCTGCGATTGCCCGGCGCCGATGACGGTCATGTCACGGGCGCGGCCCAGGATCGGCCAGGCGTCGATGTTGAGATCGGCGACGGTCTTCTCGAGCGGAAACACCGGGTGGGCGACATAGTATTGCGATCCGAGCATCACCGCCTCCTCGAGCGTCGGCAGAAGAAAGAGGACACTGCGCTCGGGAGGAGTCTTCTGGTGCGCGAACGCGTCGGCGATCTCGAGCAGCGCGGAGAGTCCGCTGCCGTTGTCGATGGCGCCGTGGAAGATCTCCTTCGTTCTCTTCGGACCGCTCATCGTACCGAGGTGATCCCAGTGGGCGCTGTAGATCACCACCTGCTCGGGGTGCTTGCTGCCCTTGACCAGGGCGAGCACGTTGTAGGAGCGGCCGTGACTGATGGCGCTGCGCAACAGCAGCGATGCCGTTGCCGCGAGCGGCACCGGAGTGAAGCCACGCTGCGCCGCCTGTGCGGCCAGGGTGTCGAAATCGAGGCCGGCCGCGCGGAAGAGGCGCTCCGCGGCATCGCGGGTCAGCCAGCCCGCGACCGCGAGCCGTGGATCCGGCGCGGCGCTCGCGGGCAGACTCTGTCGCGCCCCGCCGTTGCTGTTCCTGACGACCGTCCACGAGTAGCCGGCCGCATCATCGCTCGTATGGACGATGAAGCAGGCCGCGGCTCCCCTGCGCGCCGCCTCCTCGTACTTGTAGACCCAGCGTCCGTACCAGGTCATCGCCTTGCCGTTGAAGAGCTGCGGATCCGCGCTGGCATAGCCAGGGTCGTTGACGAGTACGATCACCGTCTTGCCCTTGACGTTCACGCCCTGGTAGTCGTTCCACTGCCACTTGGGCGCATCGATCCCGTATCCCATGAATACGATCGGGGAGCTGCGCAGCACGGTGACGGGCCGGGCATCCTGCGTGAAGGCAACCATGTCGGTGCCGTAGGCAAAACTCTGAACGCCGGTGCCGGCGCGGACTTCGAGCTTCGTTGCCGTGTTGAGCAGTGTGGTCGTGACCACCGGCACGCTTTGCAGCCAGTAGCCGTGATTGCCCGGTGTGAGGTGCATGCGCCGGAATTCATCGACCAGATAGCGGATCGTCAGCACCTCGCCGCGGGTGTCGGGCTTGCGTCCGCCGAAAGCGTCGGAGGACAGAGTTTTGTCAAATTGTAAAAAATCACCGTCGTTGATCTGCGGCGCGAGGGCTACGGCCATTGGCGGGGGCGTCGCCGAGGTCGCGATGGCATCCGGAGCGCTGATCACGCGTGCGGCGGCCGGGGACGAGGAGTCATCGCCGGAGTGGCAGGCGCACAGGGCAAGTGCGATGAGACCAAGGAGTTGCCTGGGGACTGTCATGACCAGCAGGGGGGAGCTGAGAGTCTACGGCGAGCGGGCGCCGGCGGGAGGCTCGATGATATCGCCGCGCCTAGCCGAGGTCGATGCCGAGGCTATTACCGCTTCGCTCGAGGCGCTCGAGCACAAGGCTCATCGGTACCCGGACCGCGCCCGAGCGGTGCGGATTCACCGCATGTGCGAGCGGGAGGTTGCCGCCGTTGAGCGTTACCGCGCTCACGCCGCAACCGGCCTTACCGACCCGATATCTCACCTCGAGCGGATAGCCGCGCAGCGACAGCGCCACACGCATGCCATCGAGGTCGCTCGGCATCACCGGATCGATGCAGAGGGCATCGGCCTCGTAGCTGAAGCCGAGAAAGCGCCTGAGGATGAGCGCGAGGGCGATCCCGGCGCCGCTGGAATAGACGCGCCAGCCGCCATCGAGCGGGATGGCGCCGGCGCGGACGCGTGTGTATTCCAGGCGCGCCTGATAGCGATCGGTGAACGCCGCATCGGAGCTCGAGTAGTAGCAGTTCGCCTGGCGCAGGGTCGCGAGCGGAACGATGGAGCGGATGCCGATGGGGTCGGCCTGACAGAGGGCGCGGAAGAACTCCTCGGCGAGTCCGACATGCGCCAGCGCCTGCGCATAGCGCAGGTGCGCGTGCATGTACATGAGGCCGATCTCACGGCCGAAGAAAGTCGCGCTCTCGGCGCGTTGGAAGATGCGCTGCGGGCCGCCGTGGTAAGGCATCGGAGCGTCGAACAGGCGTACGCCGTCGGGCCCCGCGAGATGTTGACCGATGAGATCGAGGTGTCGGCGCGTCTGCTCGGGAGTCAGCATGTCCTCGAGGATGGCGTGGATCATGGCGAGGGAGCTGTAGCGGACTCCGGTCAACGCATCCCGCGGATGCAGGAGGTAGCGGACCTGCGCGGCGGCGTCGAAAATCGCGTAGCCCGTAACTACGCCATCCGGAAGCAGCAGGCGTTGGAAATCGGCGCGAACGGCGCTCGCTTGGCTCTCGAGCGGCTGCGCCTGCGCCGCGCGCCCGAGTCCGCGCAGCGCGCGCGCCAGCGTCGTGAGCGCCTGGAAGTGAAGCGTCACCGTCCATGCGCTGCACATGTGATCGCGCATGGCCGGATCGGCCGGCTGCAGCGAGTCGTTCCAGTCGCCGTGGCCGTAGGCGGCGAGGGCCGTGCCGGCAATGCGTCGCCGGTCGCTGAGGCTCAAGGCACGCTCGACGTGCTGCCACACCGTCGCGCGCTCACCCGCCTCGGGTCCTTGCGCATCGAAGAACGGTACCTGCGCCTCGAGGATGTCGGCATCGGCGCAGCAGATGAGGTACTGAGCCAAGGCCACGAGCGGCCAGAAGACGATGTCACCGTGCGAATCGCCCGCGCGGATGCCGCGCTCGCGCTCGAAGAACATGAACCACTGCGGCCAGTCCCCGTCCGGGTTCTGGGTCGCCATGAGCCGAAGCAGCAGGTCCCGCAGCGGCTCGGTACGTCCGAGCGCGAGCAACATCTCGACAGGTCCCTGACAAACATCGCGCGTGCCCCAGCCGCCGCCCGAGTACTGCTCGAGGCCGCGCGGGGCGAGATAGTGAACGAGCGCATTCTGCGCGTACCACGGCACCATGTCCGCGAGGCCCGTCGCCTGCTCGAGGGCCCGCCCGCAAGTCACCGATTCCAGAGCGAGCCGCGGCAACAGCGACTCGCCCGGTGCGAGGCGGCAGGGCGTCTGACTCTCCTCCGCCACGAGTCCTCCGCGGATGCTGAGGCCCGCCTTGCGGGCCGGCGCCGTCTCGATACAAAGGTAAGGCTCCTCGCGCGAGCGGCCGTCGAGGAACAGCAGCTCATCTGCCCCGATGCGCTCGAGGGGCGTGCCCGCGGCGACCGTGATGCGAAACTCGCCATGGGGGAACCTGCGTCCGACATCCGATCCCGGCGCGGCTGTCAGGATGAGCGTGGCGTCCTCGCGCCGCCAGGCGAGCGGCCCCGGAGCGCTGCCGTCATCGCCGTTCAACGCGACATGATGGCAGAGGAGGAACGCCGTTGCCGCTCCCCCGGTCACCTCGATCTCGAGTGTCATGGCGTGCGGTGCGCCTCGGGCCGCGGCCTCAAGCTGGATCTCGCCCTGCGCGTGACGGTAGATCCAGCGGCAGCTCTCGGGCGCCATCTCGAAAGCGGAAGGGACGCCAAGAAGATGCCACTCGCCTGCGAGCTTCGCAAACACACGAAGTCCATGGGAGTGAAAGAGGCCGAGGTAGGTGTGGCTCGCCGAGAGGAAGCGGTTGATGCTGACATGACCCTGCGTCAACATCGAATGAAAGACTCCGCTCATCCATACGGTCGAGGTAAGAGCGCTCTCATCCGGAGTCAGATGCCGTCCGGTACGCAGCAGTTGGCCGTGGGGGCGCAGTACGCGCAGCTCCTTGGCCCGCAGCGCGACGTGCCGATCGCCGTGAAAGAACGACAGACACTCGCCCCGATCGCCGATCTCCTCGTGCCGCCAGGGCGGCGGAAAGAGCCGCCGCAGCGCGTTGGCATCAAGATCGATCGCCGCCAGAGGCCGGCTCGATGTGAAGAGCGTGCGGGCGGGAGAACCCGCAACGGGCGGGGCCGCGGACTCGCCGGTGGCAACAGCCGGCGAAGCCTCCGGCAACGCGAGTATGCGCTCCAGGCGCGAGAGGTCCGAGTCCGTCGTGGCACCGGGATGATCGGCAACCATGCTGCCGAAGAACCCGCCCGCCACGCTCTGCCCACGGCCGAGCCGCGCCGGCGCATCGCGCAGCACCACCATCGAGTGCTCGTGCTGCAGCCTGCGGCCGGCAAGCTCGCCGAGCAGGCCCGCGGGCGGCTCGCCCGTGCGGCCCGCGAGCCCGTGGAAATCGAGCGCATCGGTGGCGAAGGAGCTGCCTTGGCGCAGCGATCCGATCAGGGACCAGGGGTTGCGGCCCTCGGCCGCCTGGTTCTGTCGGGAGGCGATGAGAATCCCGCGTTGCGCATGCGACAGCGGCGTGTGATCGATGTACTGGCTGACGTAATACTCGTTCATGCGTACCGCCCCGTACGGGGCGAGTGCGAGATCCTGGGCGTAGGTCAGATCGAGCTCCTGCGCTTCATCCGACGCGTTCATCAGTTGCACGTGCCAGAACCAAGCGGGCGCATCCTGCGCGAGCGCGAGCGAGATCGCGTACTCGATGCCCCGCCACGTGCCCCGCCCGATGAGCCTGGCGGCCGAGTCCGGCGTGGCAAACCGAGTGGGGCTCGAGGGACCGAGGAGAGCCGTCCACTCGGGCGTGCCGCTGCGGCGGCGCAGGAAGAGATTCGTGGGGCCGCCCTCGACCTCGTTGCCGATGAAGAGGCTCAGGCTGGTCGCGCCGCAGTCGAGGCGGCGCAGCGCGCCGCTCTCGCTGATCTCGGCCCGAAGCCCCGAGCGGCTGGTGAGGATTTTCGCCGAGCGACTCATGATCGCTATCGTATCCCCGGGCCGACCGGGATGCGCGGCGGACGCTCAGGGCTTAAACTCACCGGCATGAGCAGCATCCCGAAGACTTCGCAAGAGCCGCGCCCGGCATTTGGAACGGTGCTGGCGCCCACGATGACCGTGGCGCGTTTTCAAAAAGGGCAGTGGGGGCGCTTCGACGCCCAGCCCTGCAAGCCGATCGAGCTGCACCCGGCGGCGCACGTGCTGCACTATGCGAGCACCTGCTTCGAGGGCTTCAAGGCCTACCGCTGGGCCGACGGCAGCGTCAACGTGTTTCGCATGGACCGGCACATCGAGCGCATGCGCCAGAGCGCGCGCGCGCTGGTGCTGCCCGAGCCCGATGCGCGCCAGCTCGAGGAGATGATCCGCCTCACGATCGAGCGCAATCGCGAGGTGGTTCCCGAGGCGCCCGGGTCGCTCTACATGCGGCCGATTCTCTTCGGCACCACTCCCAACATCGGCGCGGCCGGTGCCGCGGCCACGGAGGCGACTCTCATCGTGCTCGCGAGCCCGGTGTGGGATTACTTCGCCGGCGGCATGAAGCCGCTGCGTATCTACATCGAAGACATCCATGCGCGCACGGCCACTCAGACCGGAATGGTCAAGACGGGCGGCAACTATGCGGCGGCCTTGGGTCCCACGCTCGAGGCGCGACGCAAATATAACGTCGACCAGGTGTTGTTCTGCCCCGGCGGCTCGGTGCAGGAGACCGGGGCCTCCAATTTCCTCCTGCTCAGCGACGCTCGGGTGCTCACCCGCAGCCTCGATTCGACATTCCTTCACGGCGTCACTCGCGACTCGGTGCTGACCCTGGCTCGGGAGGAGGGCTACCGGGTCGAGGAGCGCCTCTTCGATGTCGCCGAGATGCTGCAGTGGGTGCGTAGTGGCGAGGCGGCGCTCTCGGGGACCGCGGCCGTGCTCGCGGGCGTCGGGACCCTCGTTCACCACGGCGAGGAGCATCGCGTGGGAAGCGGCGAGGTCGGGCCCCACACGCGCAAGCTCCGCGAGCGGCTGGTCTCGATTCAGCGCGGCGAATCCCCGGACACGCACGGGTGGACGCAGCGCGTTTGACCGGAGCCGAGCCGGCAGGGACGGTGCCTTTCTACGGTCCGCAGGCCGTGCGGGCGCTGCTCGATTATGACGGTTGCATCGGCGCGGTGAGGGCCGCGATGGCCGAGTTCACCGCCGACGGCAAGCCGCAACCGCTGCGCAGCATCCTCGAGATCGCGCCCGCGAAGTTCTTCGGTCTCATGCCGGGCGCGTTGGCCGCACCGCACGGGTTTGGCGCCAAGGTGCTCTCGGTGTTCGCCGATCCGGCGCAGCCGGGCCGCGCGGCGCATCGCGGCGTCGTGGTGCTGTTCGACCGTGAGAGTGGCGCGCTGTCGTGCATCGCCGATGCGGGTGAGGTGACTGAGATCCGCACCGCGGCCGCCTCGGCGGTCGCAACCGATGTGCTCGCACGGACGGATGCGCGCACGCTCGCCCTGTTCGGTTGTGGCGCGCAGGCGGCTTCGCACCTGCGTGCGCTCACTCGGGTCCGGCGGCTCGAGGAGATTCTGGTCTGGGGGCGCTCGGCCGAGCGGGCCGCCCGCTTTGCGGAGCGAATGGAGCGCGAAGTTGGCATAGCGGTCAGAGCGGTCGCAACGGGAGTCGAGGCGGCGGCTGCCGCGGACATCATCTGCACGGTGAGCGGGTCGGAGAGGCCCGTGTTGCTCGGCGAGTGGGTACGTCCCGGAACACACGTGAACGCCGTCGGCTCGAGCCGATCGGGCCCGGTCGAGATCGATCACGCGTTGCTTCGCTCGAGTCGCTACATCGTGGACAGCCGCCGCTCGGCGATGGCGGCGGCGTCGGAGTTCCTGCTCGCGAAGGAGGCGGGGCTCATCGATGACAGCCACATCGTGGCGGAGATCGGCGAGGTGCTGCTCGGCCGCGTGCCCGGCCGCAGGTCGGCCGAGGAGATCACCCTCTACAAGTCGCTCGGGCACATCGTGCAGGATCTTGCCGCGGTGAGCTACCTGCATTCGCGGGCAACGGCGGGTATCGGGTTTCACTGAGTGTCGCGGCCGCTCTATGGTGCGATCGAGGCGGGCGGCACCAAGTTCGTGTGCGCCGCCGGATACGGGCCGACCGAGCTCATCGCGAGCCTGCGCGCCGAAATCCCGACATCGACTCCCGCGGTGACCTTGGGCGCGGTGACCGCGTTCTTCGAGCGGCTGTGCGCGGAAGGGCGGTCGCTGACCGGCATCGGTGTCGCCGCGTTCGGTCCGCTCGAGCTCGATCCGCGCTCGCGCGCCTGGGGCCGCATACTCGCGACACCCAAGCCCGGCTGGTCGGGGGTGAGCCTGACGGAGCCGCTCGAGCGCCTCGGTTGCCCGATCGCCCTCGATACCGATGTCAATGCGGCTGCGCTCGCCGAAGCACGCCTGGGTGCCGGCCGCGGCGTCGGCTCGCTCGCCTATGTGACGGTCGGCACCGGGATCGGTGGCGGCGTGGTGATCGATGGCCGAACGATGAAGGGTATGTTGCACCCGGAGATGGGTCATATCCTCGTGCGGCGTGATGCGCGCGATATCGATTTCGGCGGCACCTGCCCGTTCCATGCCGACTGCCTCGAGGGGCTCGCCAGCGGTCCGGCGCTCGTGGCGCGTTGGAAAAGTCCCGTCGAGTCCTGGCCGCAGGGGCATCCGGGGCTCGAAATCACCGGCGGATACCTCGGGCAGCTCGCCGCCACCATCGCGCTGATGCTCTCGTGCGAGCGCATCGTGTTCGGCGGTGGCGTGATGAGCAGCGGTCGCCTGCTGCAATTCATCAGAGAGGCGGCGGCTCGCCAGCTCAACGGCTACCTGCCCATCGAGGCGAGAGCCGGGGGATTTCAGCGCTACATTGCCGCCGCGGCGCTCGGGAGTCTCGCGGGCCTGATAGGGGCCATGCTGCTCGCGGGTGCGCCGCCGCCTGCATGAGGGTCTATAGCGATCGCGATCTGCCGTTGTACCTTTGCGTCCGCGCGCTGTCGCGGGTCGCGGTGCTCCTGGGGGGCGCAGTCGCCCTGCTGCCGGTGTATGCGCGCGATATCCTGCATGTGGGGCCGGCCGGGCTCAGGCTCCTGCGCAGCGCCCCGGCGCTCGGTGCCGCCCTGACGGCGCTGTATCTCACGCGCCGTCCGGTGGATCAGATCAGCGTCTACATCCGAGCGACCCTGGTGCAGTTCGCCACACCCGATGCCATGCGCGGCCGGGTGAGCGCCGTGAGCACGCTCTTCATCAGCGCCTCCAACGAGCTCGGCGGGTTCGAGTCGGGCCTCACCGCCGCGCTCCTGGGGACCGTGCCGGCGGTCGTACTGGGAGGCGTCGGCACGCTCGCGGTGGTCGCCCTGTGGATGCGCGCCTTTCCGCCCCTGAGAACCGTCGACCTCATGCGCGATGTCATGCCGGCCGCAGGCGCGCTCACGCCGGAAGCGGGATGAACTCCCGCTCGTCCCCGGGCACTTTCGGAAAGCGGCCCGCGCGCCAGTCGCGCTTGGCCTGCTCGATTCTCGCTTCCGAGCTCGAGACGAAGTTCCAGAAAATGTGGCGCTCGCCCGCGAGCGGCGCACCGCCGATGAGCGCGACACGCGCATCGCTCACGGCACGCAGACAGACCCGAGCGCCCGGGGTCAACACCATCATGCGGCCGCGCTGCGCGGGCTCACCGCCGCATGCCACCGTGCCCTCGACCACATAGGCGGCGCGCTGCTCGTGCTCCTCGGGCAGCGGCAGCTCGCTACCCGCCGGCATTGCCGCATCGACATAGAAGAGCGGCGAGTGGGTTCTGACAGGCGAGCTCGCACCGAAGGCACTGCCGGCCAGCACACGCACGCGCGTGCCCGCGATCTCGAGCGAAGGCAGGGCGCGGGCGGGGTGGTGATGAAATTCCGGCTCGGCTTCCTCGTGCTCGAGCGGCAGCGCCACCCACAGTTGCAGTCCGTTCAGACGCGAGCCGGCGCGTCGCGGCTCGGTGCCGGTGCGCTCGGAATGCACGATGCCGCGGCCCGCGGTCATCCAGTTGACATCTCCCGGGCGGATGGGCTGGTGCGATCCCAGGCTATCACGGTGGACGATCTCGCCCTCGAAGAGATACGTGACGGTGGCGAGCCCGATGTGCGGATGCGGCCGCACGTCGATGCCGCGGCCCGGCGGAAAATCCGCCGGCCCCATGTGATCGAAGAATATGAAGGGTCCGATCAGCTTGCGCGCGGCCGTGGGCAGCACCCGGCCGACGGTGAAGCCGCCGAGATCGCGCGCCCGCGCATCGATCAGGGTGGCGAGTTGCGCAATCCCGGGCAAGACGCTCATGCCGCCATCCTACGCCGTGAGTTGGGCGAAGGGGTACCGCGCAGGTGTCGCGGCCGAGCCTGGGGATTGAGCGGCCGTTGGGGCTTCAGCTCTACACCTTGGGCGAGGCCCCTTACAGGGACCTCGAAGGAACGCTCGAGGCCGTCGCACGGATTGGCTATCGGACGGTGGAAACCGTCGGCCTGATGAAGCGCACCGCATCCGAGCTTCGGGCCGCCCTCGACCGGGCCGGCCTCCGCCGCACTTTGGCGGCCCCCGGGAAGGAGAAAACGGTCTCCAGTTCCTGAGCCGTGTCGCCCGGCAGATAAGCGCGGATGACTGGCGGCGGACGGCGGAGCGGCTCGATGAGAAGGGCGCCGCCCTGAAGCGCTCTGGGTTGAAGCTCGCGTACCACAACCACAACATCGAGTTCGTCAGGTCCGGCTCCAAGACAGGGTACGACCTGCTGCTCGAGCATACGGAACCGGATCTGGTCTGGTTCGAGATGGATGAATCCGACCGACGTCGGATCGGGCAGCCTCGACTGGAGAGCCATCCTGCCCGCCGGCTACGAGGCCGGCGTGAGGCACGACTACGTGGAGCAGGAGCCGCCCTTTGCGGCGCCGCGCATGGCTGCGGCGCGGGCGGACTACGAGTACCTCGCCCGGTTGACCGTACCGGTCCGATAGCCGCCCGAGGCGGCCCCGGGGGTCCTGGCGGGTGATGCCCCCCCGGACGCGTCGACAGACGGCGCGTAAAGGCGGAAAATTCCGGGGGGCCGCTCCAAACAGGCGATGTCCAACTCCAACAAGGGGAGACAGCCGACATGATCATACCCAGCCGAGCCCGGACCATCCTCACCGCGACACTGGCCGCCGCCGCGACTCTCGCGCTCCTGCCGGGCGCGGCACACGCCGATGTGACCGTCGGGCAGAGGATGTCGATGAATCTCGCCGGCATCAACATCGATATCGACTCGTTGGAGCGCACGAGCGGCGACAAGCAGCGCATCGACACCACGACGCAGTGCCACGGTCTGCTCTCGCTCTTCTGCCACGACGTGGCGAGCGGGCGGATCGTCCGCCTCGACAAGGCGCTCGAATGGCAGCTCCAGCCGGGCAAGCAACTCTACACCGAGCGGCCGTTTCCGACAGCCGAGCAGCGCGCCGCGGCGCAGAAGGAGCTCGAAGCGGCGATGGAGGAGATGAAGAACTGCCCGATGCCGCAGGCGCAGCACACCTCGCAGGCGGCGGCGCCCGACACGTCACACTGCCAGCTGAGCCCGCCCGTGCTCAGCGTCAAGGCGACCAACGAGCATGCGACCATCCTGGGTCACGATGCCCACAAGTCGGCTGTCGTGCTGTCGCAGACCTGCACGGACACCCGGACCGGGGATGTGTGCGAGATCGACTACGGGTTCGAGACCTGGCTCACGACCGATGCGATTGCGGGAGCCGGCGAGCGGACCGCGTTCGCGAAGAAGTATCTGGCGGCCCAGGGGCTCGATCCAAGTAATCGGCAGCTGCAACGCACCCTGCAACAGTTCATGGCGCCGTACGCGGATGAGCTCAGGCAGTTGCAGGGCAAGGCCGCGGACCTCAGCGGCTATCCGCTGCGCACGAGTTTCTACATGGCTTTCGGCGGCCCGCATTGCGGCAAGGCGCAGCAGGCCGCGCAGCAACAGCGGGCAAAAAGTGGCAATCCGTTCAGCATGCACGGCATCGCCTCGCGTGCGCTCGCGAGCGGCTTCTCGAGCCTCTTTCACCGCGGCGCCGCCGCCATTCCTGCGGACTCGGCCGGTGGAGCGGCGGCGGCCAGCGCGGCGAACGATGCGGCCGAGCCCGCGGCCAATGCCGCGGCCGGCTCCGTGACGGCCGAGTCGTCCTCATCGAGCGGCTCCCCGCCTGCCGCGCCGCCCGACGCCGCGGCGCTGGTCAGGGTCGTCTCGCTCATCTCCGAGACCACCTCGATCGATACTTCGAGCATACCCTCGGATCAGTTCGAGATCCCGGCTGGCTGGACGCGCCAGGCGCCGCAACCGGCGGCGCAGCGCGGCGCGCCGAAGTGTCCGACCAGAGCTCCGTGAGCGAAAGCGCGCTCAGCGCGCCGGCTTGACGAACCTGAGCGTCATGCGGTCGGATTCGCCGATCGCGCGCATCTTGGCGTGCTCGCTCGCCGGTCCGACCAGATCGGGCGGCAGGCGATGCACGTTCACGGTTTCGTTGTCCTTCGGGTTGGCGTTGATTTCCGACACGCCGGTGAGTTGAAAGCCCGTCTTCAGGCCGAGCTCGATCACGTAGTCCTCGGGGATCCGGTGCAGCGCGCGCGCGGTCTCGATCGCGTTCTCATAGGGCCGCGCGCGGTGAGCGACGACACCGAAGACACCGCCCGGCTTCAACACGTCATAGGCCGCCTTGAACACGGCCGCGAGCGTGTCGGGGCTGTGGTTCAACCAATCGTGAAGGTTGCGAAACGTCAGCACCATGTCGGCCGAGTCCGGGGCCCCGAGGTTGACCTCGCCCGGGGGCGCGAAGGCGATGGTCGTGACGTTGCCGTACACGGCCGGGTCGGACTTGAGTTTGTTCTCGAACGCCGTCGCCATGCGGTGCATGAAGCGATTGCTCGTGTTGGCGGACGGCGTCGCCTCGATCAGGTGTCCCTGAGCGTGCAACACCGGCGCCAGTATCTCGGTGTACCAGCCCCCACCCGGCTCGAGCTCGATCACCGTCATGTCGGGTCTGAGGCCGAAGAACTCGAGTGTCTCGGCCGGATGCCGATAGCGATCGCGGGCCTTGTTGGCCGGCGAGCGCCACGAGCCGGCGACGGCGTGTTGCAGGAGCGCATGGACATCTTCCGCGGAGGCGGCCAGGGCCGGCACGGCGCAGAGAGCGAGGAACGCGACAAGGAGCCAGGACCTGAGCATTCTCATGACGAGCGCCGTCTTGTTACGGGCGGATCCCCGGGGCGCCTATGATCCGCTCCCGTAGAAGCCGCCGCAAGCCCGCGGCGCCGCGCGCGCCAGGCGGCCTGCCGGACCCTGCCCGTGCAGGAGGGTCCGGCCAGCCGCCTCGAGGCTGATGCAGCCTAGTCCGGAACTTTGATGCGGTTGTGCACCTCGCGAACGCCCTTGACTCGCATCGCGTCTCGCTCGGCTCTGTCCTTCTCCGCGTCGGATTGGGCGATGCCCCGCAGCGTCACGACGCCGTCGATAGTGGTGACATGGATCTCGCGGGCCTTGGTGTCATGATCGGCTGCGAGCTCGGCTTTGACCTTGGTGGTGATGTACGAGTCCTTCATCGGTTGGTTGCTTCCATGATCGGCCCAGGCAACGCCGCTGGTTAGCGTCAAAGCTGCGAGGGCCACGAGATACTTGCGCATAAGGATTCCTCAAGTGGAAGGTCCAGCTCGATGGCGAGCAACGGGCGTTCCCGGGATCCGGGCGCCCTCGGGCCCGGCGCGCGGCCACGCCTCAGCTAACTTCCGAGGCGGGCGCTAGCGGGTGAAAAGGCGGCCGATGTCGGCGAAGGCCTTGATCTCGAGCGCGTTGCCCGACGGGTCGAGGAAAAACATGGTCGCCTGCTCGCCCGGCTGGCCCTTGAACCGGATGTAGGGATCGATCAGGAATCGCACGCCCTTTGACTGCAGGCGCTCGGCGAGCGCCTGCCACTCGGCGAGCGGCAGCACGATGCCGAAATGACGCACGGGCACCGCGTGGCCATCCACCGTATTGCGCCCTGCCGTAGCGCTCTCCTGCGGCGCGAGATGAGCCACGATCTGATGGCCGTAGAAATTGAAATCGACCCAGTCCTCGGAGCTGCGCCCTTCGGCGCATCCGAGGATCTCGCCGTAGAACGCCCGCGCCAGCGCCAGATCGTGCACCGGGAATGCGACATGGAACGGGGAGAGGAGGCCGGGATTGGTGGTCAATGCGCGCATGTCAGACTCCTGCAGGCATTTAACCGACAATTCAAGGCGTGGGTCAAGACGGGCCGCTGGCGGCTCGTCGTCCGAGTGATGATTGGTGTTAACATTCCGCGATGAAATCACCCCTTCATACCGTCCTCGCGGGCGCCGCGCTTGCATCTATCGCAGCCGGCGCGGCTTTGCATTCTTCCCTCGCCGCCGCCCAATCCCGCCAGCCCGATGGCGCGCGCATTGCCGAGATCATGCGCAGCCTGCATGAGGTGCAGCGCTTCGATGCCGTATCGATCGCACCGGATGGAAAGACCGTCGCGTGGATCCTCAGCGAGAAGCCCGGTCACGGGACTGGGAGCGCGGCGGCGACGAAGGACGGCAAGCCGGGTCAGATCCTGCAGATGGCGAATGTCGATGGAGCGCGGGTGCGCACGGTGAGCATTGCCCGAGCGCTGAAGTCGTGCCGCTACAGCGATCCGCATTGGTCGCCTGACAGCCGAACGCTGGCATTCCTCTCCAACTGCAATCACGGTCCAAAGACCGAGGAGCAGCTCGATATCTATCAAGTCCCGGTCGACGGAGTTGCGGCGCGACGCACCACACACCTCAACGGGTTCGTGCACGAGCTTGCCTGGACGCCGGATGGCTCGGCGCTGAGCTTTCTTTACGTGGCCGGGGATCTGAACCCCATCGCGGCGGTGTCCGCCACCGGGCCGCGGGTCGGGGTCATTGGCCGCAGCGGCGTCGAGCATCAGAGGCTCGCGGTGGTGCCGGCGGATGGCGGGCCAGTGCGCGCGATTACCCCGGCCTCGATCTTCGTCTACGAATACGACTGGTCCGCGAGCGGCAAGCGGCTCGCGTTTATCGGCGCGCCGCCACCGGGGAGGGATAACTGGTGGACCGCCAACCTCTATACACAGACGCTCGGGCAGGCGCCCAAGGTCACGCTCGATCCGTCCTCGGTCGAAGGGCCGCTGCACGGCCTGCAGATCGCGCTGCCGCGCTGGTCGCCCGATGGCTCGCGGATCGCCCTGATCGGCGGACTGATGAGCGACCAAGGATCGACCGGAGGGGATGTTTACCTCATCGGGGCTGAAGGCGGCGAGCCGGTGGATGTCACGCCCGCAATTGCCTTCTCTCCCTCCTGGTTGACCTGGACCGGAAACCACACGCTGCTGGTCTCATCGGTCGCCGGCGGGTCCACCCGGTTATCGGTGTTCACGCTGCATGGAAGCCAAGCGGCAACCCATCACGCGCTTCTCACCGTGGCCGCCGGAGTCGGCGACGGTACCTTCGCACGGGCCGTTTCCGTCTCCGCGCGCCACGACGTGCTCGCCTTCATCGACAGTACGTTCGACAACCCGCCCGAGATCGATGCGGCCGTGCTCGAGAGCAACGCCGCCGGTGAGCCCGCGGGCGTCGCCGCCTCGCCGCATGCCATCACCCATATCAACGATCACGTGAAACCCGAGTGGGGCAAGGCCGTCTCGGTGCACTGGAACAACGAGGGGTTTCGGGTGCAGGGTTGGCTGTTGTTCCCCTCGAGCTTCGATGCGCACAAGCGCTACCCGATGGTCGTCTATGTTCATGGCGGGCCGAGCGCGGCGGTGCTTCCCGGTTGGCCGCGGGACGGCTACGGGCCGGCGCCACTTGCGGCGATGGGCTACTTCGTGCTGATGCCGAATCCGCGCGGCAGTTTCGGCGAGGGCGAGCGCTTCGTGAAGGCGGTGCGCCTGAACATGGGCTACGGCGATCTTCGCGATATCCTGAGCGGTGTCGATCGGGTGGAAGCGAAATATCCGATCGATGACAGCCGGCTCGGCCTGACCGGCTGGAGCTACGGCGGCTTCATGTCCATGTTCGCCCCGACGCAGACCCATCGCTTCAAGGCCGCCGTGGTCGGGGCGGGACTTTCGGACTGGGAGAGCTACTACGGCGAGAATTCCATCGACGAGTGGATGATCCCGTTCTTTGGCGCCTCGGTGTACCAGGACCCGAAGGCCTACGCCAAGAGCTCGGCCATCGATTTCATCCAGAATGACAAAACCCCTTCGTTGATCGTGGTTGGCGAATACGATGGTGAGTGCCCGGCGCCGCAGTCATTCGAGTACTGGCATGCGCTGCGCGCGATGGGGGTCGCGGCCGAGCTGGTCGTCTACGCGGGCGAGGGACACGGCTTTCACAAGCCGAAGGATGAGCGCGACGTGCTCGAGCGCGCGCTGCGCTGGTTTGGAAAGTATCTCGGCACGGGTGCGCCGACGGATAGCGGCTGAGGAGAATCGCGCAATGCCCTCGTGCAGATCCGAAGGCTTCTCATGTTTGCTGCTCGCGATGTTGGCGATCACCGCGAGCCCGGCGGCGAGCGCCGGCGGCGCCGCGCCAACTGCCGCTCGCCCCCCCATCGCTCCGTCCGGCATCAGAATCACGCCCGACGCGGCCGCGGGCGCGAGTTTCTCGCGGCTCAATCCCGGGCTGCGTGACTTTCCCGGGTATCTTGCCGGACAAGCCGTCACGACCGCCACCAGCCCCGACGGCAAGACGCTCCTCATCCTCACGAGTGGCTACAACCGGCTGGACGACCGTGCCGGCAAGGTCATTCCGGCCGACTCCGAAGAATACGTATTCGTCTACGACATCGGCCGCGACCGCCCCGTGCGCCGCCAGGTCCTGCGGGTGCCGAACACCTACATGGGCGTCGCTTTCGCGCCGGACGGCAGGTACTTCTATGTCTCCGGGGGCGTGGACGATGACGTGCATGTCTTCGCCCGCAGGCACGGCCGCTGGTCCGAGGATACCGCCGCGCTCATCCGGCTCGGACACCCGGCGGGCTTGGGGCTGGAGGCTCAGCCGCAGGCGGCCGGACTTGCGTTAACAGCCGACGGCAAGCGGTTGGTGGTGGCGAACTTCTACAACGACTCGGTGTCGATCGTGCCGCTCTCGAAGGGTCTGCCGCGGGGCGCCGCGCGCGAGCTGTCGCTGCAGCCGGGCGAGGGCCGCGCGGGCGGCACCTATCCTTATTGGGTGGCGATCAAGGGGAATGCCACGGCCTACGTATCGAGCATGCGCGATCGGGAAATCGACGTCATCGATCTCGCGCAGCGCGTGCCGGCCGTGACCGCGCGCATTCCCGTCAGAGGCAACCCCAATCGGATGGTGCTCAATCGTGCGGGCTCGCGCCTTTATGTGGCGAGCGACAACGCCGATGTCGTCTCGGTCATCGATACGGCGGATGAGCGGGTGCTTCATGTGACCCGCACCATCGCTCCGCCGTCTCTGATCGCGCCCGGCGCTTACTATCACGGCGTCGATCCGAACAGCCTGGCGCTCTCCCCGGATGAGAGCCGGCTCTACGTCACCAATGGCGGCGAGAATGCCGTCGCCATCCTCACCCTGCGCTCGCGCGCGCCGCGGGTCATCGGCCTCGTGCCGAGCGGATACTGGCCCAACTCGGTGAGCGTGAGCGCCGATGGGAGGATGCTCTATATCGTCAATGGCAAGAGCGTTCCGGGACCCAACACCGCGTACTGCGCGGACAATCACTTCAGCGCCGCCCGGCACGCCCGCTGCAGCGCGCCCAACGAGTACATCCTGCAGCTGTCCAAGGCGGGTTTTCTGACGCTGCCCACGCCCTCGGCGCACGACCTGGCGGAGCTCACCCGCACCGTTGCCGCCAACGATCGCCTGTATGTGCGGGAGGATGCCGCGGATAAGGGGCTGATGGCGGTGCTGCACCGGCGCATCCGGCACATCATCTACATCGTTCGCGAAAACCGCACCTACGATCAGCTCTTGGGCGATCTGCCGGTCGGCAATGGTGATCCGCGCCTCGCCGAGTTCGGCCACGTGATCACCCCCAACGCCCATGCGCTCGCGCTGGATTTCGTGACACTCGATAATTTCTACGACACGGGGGAGGTGAGCGGCAACGGGTGGCCGTGGAGCACCTCGGCGATGGAGTCGGACATCGGCGCGAAGAACCTCCCGGTCAACTATGCCGATCGCGGTCTCTCGTACGATTGGGAGGGGACCAATCGCAACGTCGATGTCGCCATTGGCTCGCTCGCGGCCAGAATGAAAGAGGAGCCGGGCTACCCGCACAACCCCAACCTGCTGCCGGGCGTTGCCAACGTGGCGGCGCCGGATGGGCCCCACGGGCAGTACCAGCAGGGTTATATCTGGGATGCGGCCATGCGTGCCGGGCTCGGCGTGCGCAATTACGGCTTCATGCTCGATCTCAAGCCCTATGACAATCCGATCCGCCCGACGCCCGAGATCCCGCTGCCGTATGAGAGCCGCACGCGCGTCGCCTTTCCGGCGAACCGTGAGCTCGCCCGCGTCACCGACCCGTATTTCCGGGGCTTCGACGTGCGCTTTCCGGATTATTACCGGGAGGCCGAGTGGCAGCGCGAATTCGCGCAATACGTCGCTCGCGGGAACCTTCCGGCGCTCAGCCTCGTACGCCTGATGCGCGATCATCTCGGGGACTTTGCCCAGTCGATCGATGGACTTAACACGCCCGAGGCGCAGGTCGCGGACAACGATTATGCCGTCGGACGGCTCATCGAAGCGGTGGCTCACAGTCCGTATGCCGACTCCACACTCATCATCGTCATCGAGGATGACGCGCAGGACGGTGCCGACCACGTCGATGCCCACCGCAGCGTCTGCTTCCTCGCCGGTCCCTATCTCAAGCATCACGCCGTGGTGAGCGAGCGGTATTCGACGGTGAACGTGCTCGCGACCATCGAGGACATCCTGGGATTGGGGCATCTGTCGATCTACGATGCGTATCAACGCCCGATGTCGGCGGTGTTCGATCTCAAGCGCAGGGCCTGGACCTACCGGGCGATCGAGCCGGCGCCCTTCGCCGCGGCGTTTACCGGCGAAGCGAAGCCGCCCGATCCGGCGGCGTTCCGTTTCCGGCGCACTGCCGCCTACTGGGCGAAGGTGACCCGTGGCATGCACTATGGCAAGGAGGATGAGAACCCCGCGCCGCAGATCGAGCAGATCTACTGGAAAGGCCTCAATCCGGGCGTGCCTTATCCGAGGGTGCGTTCGGGCGCGGACCTGAGCCGGGGCCGAGCCAAACTCCTCGCGACCGCCCGCAAGTAGCGACGAGCCTTTAAACGCTCCGGCGGGCGGACGCATCCAATGGAGTACATGGTCCCGGCTGCACAGATTGAGTCGATCGAATGGGAGCCGGCCCTCGTGCAGCGGGCCCGCGGGGGCGACATGCGGGCATTCGAGCGCCTGTATCGCCAGCATGTCGGCACCGTGTACGGCCTGTGCCTGCGGCTGACGCGCGATCGGACGGGCGCGGAGGATTGCGCCCAGGAGGCCTTCTTCAATGCCTGGCGGGCGCTCGGGCGCTTCGAGACGCGCAGCAGTTTTGGCACCTGGTTGCACCGCATCGCGGTGAACGTGGTTCTGAGCCGGCGCCGCAAGGCGGCAGCGCAGGCCGAATTGGCAGCATTGCCGGCGGAGGCGGGCGAGGAGCCTCTCGAGGCGCCGGGGGAGTGGGCGCTTGATACCCCGGTCGAGGTCCATGAGATCGAAGCGGCGGTCGGTGCTCTGCCCGAGGGGGCGCGCGACTCACTCGTGCTCTGCGGTATCTACGGGTACTCGCACGCGGAAGCCGCGCAGATGCTCGGCATCGCCGAAGGCACCTGCAAGGCCCAACTACACCGGGCGCGAGCGCTCCTGCGCACCCGGCTCGAGCCGGAGAGTCATCCATGAGCGACTCCGCACCTTCCAAAGTCAGGCGCCTCAGCGAGCTGCCGCGGGAGATCCCGCCGCCGCACGACGGCTGGCC
>JBAUOO010000208.1:0-4617 GCA_049579785.1 Steroidobacteraceae bacterium | reverse complement strand
TCGATGGCAGCGCCGTGGCGCAGCGCCTTGGGCAACGCCGCCGCGAGCACCTCGCCTATGGGATGGTGATAATAGTTCGCGGCCCAGGCGAGCAGGTCGAGCGTGGCGGGATCGAAGATTGGCTGCGGGTCGAGGCGCTCCAGCACCGATTTCAGCCGCTCCTCGGGCAGCTCCGATCCGCTGGCCATTTGCACGGCAACGCCGATGAGGCGTTGGCGACCGAACGGCACTCGCAAGCGCATGCCGGGCTCGATGGCGCCAGCCAGCGCACCGCACGGGTCCGCGCGGTAATCGAACAAACGCCTCAGCGGCGTCGGCAGGGCCACGCGAACGACGGCGACGGAGCTCATGAGTATAGAAAAATCAAAGGCTTAGGCATGCGGCGGCCTCCGTCAACCGTACCTGCCGCAGCCGCGTTGTACCTGTTATGCCAGAGTTTGCTACGCTCGCGCCGCCTTATAGCATGCCTGCTGCCTCTTACGGCGACGTGGATCTGACGGATTCGTCCAGCAATGCGCGGTCTCGAGCGCTCAGCCACTTCCTGGCGGGCATCGAGGTCCGGGCTTTCAAGATCGCCCAGGCGGCGCTGCGGCACGAGGACGACGCTTTGGATGCCGTGCAGGACGCGATGCTCCATCTTGCGCGAGCCTACTCGCAACGCCCCGCCGAGGAATGGAAGCCGCTCTTCTATCGGATCCTGGAGAACCGTATCCGGGACATGCAGCGACGGCGTACGGTACGCAACCGGGTGATGTCCTGGTTGCCGTTTCGCGCGGAAGCCGACGAGGACGAGCCGGATCCGATCGCGGAGGCCGTGAGTCACGAGCCACTGCCGGTGCGCCGGCTGGAGCTCGAGGAGGCGATGTCCGCGCTCGAGAAGGCGCTCGCGAGGCTGCCGCGCAGGCAGCAGCAGGCCTTTCTCCTGCGTACGCTGGAAGGGCTCGATGTCGCGCAGACGGCAAAGGCGATGGGCTGCTCTGAGGGCAGCGTCAAGACTCACTATTTTCGCGCGTTGCAGACTTTGCGCGCGCAGCTCGGGGAGCTCCACACATGAGCCGGGACCTGAACGGCGGCGTCGAATTCGAGCGGCAACTGCGCGAGCTTCTGGAAGAAGGCGTGCGGGGTGTCGGCGGCCGTGCGCGCTCGCGGTTGAATCAGGCCCGGCACGCGGCGCTCGCCGAGGCGGTTCGACCGCGCCGTCGCTGGCATCTGCCGCTTCGGTCGGCGGTGGGGGCCGGACCGCGTCTGTTGTGGATGCCGGCCGCGGGCGCGGTCGCCGCCGCGGTACTGGTTGCCGTCGTTCTCTGGCCGCATGCGCCGCGGGCGAGTTATCCGGCGGTCGAGGCGACTCACGCCACGGTGGCGGACCTGGACCTCCTCGCCGATCATGACGGGATGGAGTTGATGCAGGGCGGCGACGGGCAGTTCTACGAGTGGGCGATGGCGCAGGCCGAGGCCGACCCGTCGGGCCAATCCTCGGGCGCCGCGCCGCAGGGTCGCAGTCACGCCCCGCCGAGCCCGGACCCCGCGGCCGACCAGAACAGCGGCTGACGTGCACCTCTCGCGCCGCATCGGAATCGCGGTCGTGACGGCCTCGCTCGCGGTCGGATCCGGCATCGTGTGGGGCGGTGCTCCGGCGAAGCCGAGCGCGAACCCTCCCGTGGATGCGAGGCTGTTGGAATTCCTCGGCAGCGTCGATGCTTCAGCCGGGTCGACGCAATCCGATGATGGCAGCTGGCTCGCGTATCTGTCGCAAATCAACATCGGCAAGGTGGCCAAGGCATCACAGGCGCCGTCGCCGGCGCAACGGAAGCCCGCGAGCTCCGCGAGTGGCGCCAACAAGCCGGGTGGGCCGGGTGGTGGGTAAGGGTGCAAGAACATGATGCATGAGCGAATGGCGCTGCTACTGGCGCTGCTGCTGGCGGCGATGCCGGCCTATGCCCGGGCGCAACAGCCGCCCGCTCCAAGCCCGCCGGTCGAGACCGCCGCTTCGATGCCGCCGGGTACGGCAGCAGCCGGCGCGGTCAGGGCAGTGCCGTGGTCGAGCCTCTCGCCACAGCAGCAGCGGCTGCTCGGACCGCTGGCGCAGCGGTGGGCTTCACTTCCGGCGACACGTCAGGACGCGCTCGCGCGCGGCAGCCGGCGCTGGCTCGACATGACTCCCGCGCAGCGCTCCATGGCCCGCCAGCGCTTCCAACAGTGGCGGCAGCTCACGCCGCAGCAGCGTCAGACGCTGCGCCAGCGCTGGCAAAGATTCAGATCCTTGCCGCCGCAGCAACAGCAAGCCATCCGTCGGAGCTTTCGCGAGTTCCAGCGACTGCCGCCCTGGCGCCGCCGGATGCTGCGCCAGCAATGGCAACGGGCCACGCCCGCGCAGCGGCAGCTGATGATGCAGCGCGCGTGGCAGGTGAGGCGCCAGCGTCAGATGATGCGGATGCGGCGCTTCCCGATGATGCCCCGCGGACGCATGCCCCCCGGACGCATGCCCCGCCGGCCGATGCGTTAGGACCTAAGGTCCCCGCCTCACCGGGATCGGAACCTCGCAAACGCCCACGCGGCCGGCCGGCACCTTGAACCAGGGGCCGCGGCGGTTGCGCAGCGCCGCCACGTATTGCGAGAAGGTCGGCGTACCGGTGCGCAGCACTTGGAGCGCAATCCGCTTGGCGGCGGGCACGTCCGCGGCCACCCGCACCGACTCGATGCGCACCCAGTGATGACGATTCATGTATACGCCGAGCGGACCGTGCCCGCGCGGCAAAGAGGAAAGGAGCGGCATTCCCTGCACCACCCGCCCGACGATCGCGGTATTGCGATCCAGCTGCCGCTGCGGGCCGCCGATGATCGCGTACAGGGCCGTGCCGCCGCCGCTATCGACGTTGTTGCCGCGCGCCGCGCCGACCATGCCATAGCAGTCAATGAGCCAGGCCCGGCCAAACACGGGATCACGCGCCGCCGGGAACCCGCCCGAGAAACCAACCTGCGGGGCGTAGGTGTCAGGATCTGGCAGTTGCGTGAATGGCAGGTTGCCCGATGAGCGCTCGAACTCAGCCGCCACCATGCGGCGGGCCGTGCCCACGGACTTGCGCCCGGTGGTGTCGCCCCACTCCACAACCCCGTTATCCTGCACCCGGAAGATGGGCAGCCCGTCGAAGAAGCCCTCGCGCACCAGCTTCCTGATGTTGGCGACGTAGCGCGGCGCGAACTGCGGCGCCAGCTCGATCACCACCCGGCCCCGGGGCAGGCTCATGTAGAGGGTATCCTCCGGATCGAGCGCCCGCCACGCCGATGCCGGCGTGTCCGCAAGCAGCGTGGCGGGGGTCGTTGCCCGGTGCGCGTGCAGCGCCTGGAGCGAGGGCGGCGTGTTCTCGGCGGCATTCTGCGCGTGACAGGGAAAGGCGGCGAGAACCGCCAGGGTCAATCCGACTCCGAGCACGGTACGCACGCCGCACCTCCTTCTCATCCCGCCGCCTTGACCGCCTGGATCAGCTCCGCACCGGCCTTCTGCGCATCGCCGTAGAGCATCCGGGTATTGTCGAGGTAAAAGAGCGCATTCTCGATGCCCGAGAACCCGGCGCCCGTGCCCCGCTTGATGACAATGACATTCTTCGCCCGGTCGGCGTTCAGTATCGGCATGCCGTAGATCGGGCTTGACTTGTCGGTGCGGGCGACGGGATTGACGACATCGTTGGCGCCGATGATCAGCGCGACATCCGCGGTCTCGAACTCCGCATTGATCTCATCGAGATCGGCGATGAGATCGTACGGCACGCCGGCCTCCGCCAGCAGCACGTTCATGTGGCCCGGCATGCGGCCGGCCACCGGGTGGATCGCGAACCTCACCGTCACGCCGCGGTCGATGAGGAGCTGACAGAGCTCCCAGATCTTGTGCTGCGCCTGGGCGACCGCCATGCCGTAACCCGGCACGACGATCACCTTTTGCGCGAAGGCGAGCATCACGCCGACGTCGGAGGCCTCGATGGGCTTGAGGCTCCCGGTCACCGCACCGCTCGCGGGGCCGGCGGTCTCGCCGAAACCGGAGAAGAGCACGTTCGCGAGCGACCGGTTCATGGCCTTCGCCATCAGCTGCGTGAGCAGCGTGCCGGCCGAGCCGACCACGGTACCGGCGATGATCATCGCGGCATTGTGCATCACGTAACCTTCGAACCCGACCGCGAGCCCCGTGAGCGCGTTGTAGAGCGAGATCACCACCGGCATGTCGGCGCCGCCGATCGGCAGTGTCATGGTGAGCCCGAGCACGAGCGCGAGGGCGAACATCGCGGTCACGAGGCCCGGGGAAGCGCCGAGGCGAGCCGCGATCACGCCGGCGACCACGAGGGCGCCCCCCAGAATGAGCAGATTGAGAATCTGCTGGCCGCGAAAGCGGATGCTGCGCTTGATCAGCCCCTGGAGCTTGGCGAAGGCGATCGCGCTGCCGCTGAAGGACACCGCGCCGATGATGGCGCCCCCGACCGCAAGCGCCGCGACGCCATGGCTGTCGATCCCGCCGCGGGAGAGCTCGACCGCGGCGATCGAGGCGGCGGCGCCGCCGCCCATGCCGTTGTAGAGCGCGATCATCTGCGGCATGTTGGTCATGGCGACACGCCTGCCGCTCCACCA
>JBAUOO010000207.1:0-5281 GCA_049579785.1 Steroidobacteraceae bacterium | reverse complement strand
CGGGGCGCTCGACCTTGCGGGCGGAACTCGCCCGGCGCCGCCGCAGCAGCTCGTTCATCGCGGTGCCGAGCTCCGCGGGCGATTTGACGGTTCGTACGCCGGCGGCCTCGAACGCCTGATACTTGTCGGAGGCCGTGCCCTTGCCGCCGGCGACGATGGCGCCGGCATGCCCCATGCGCTTGCCGGGAGGGGCGGTGACGCCGGCGATGTAGGCGACCACGGGCTTGCTGACGAAGCGGTGAATAAAATGGGCGGCCGCCTCCTCATCACTCCCGCCGATCTCGCCCACCAGTACGATACCTTCGGTGCGCGGGTCGCGCTCGAAGAGCTCGAGCACGTCGACGAAATTGAGACCCCGCACCGGATCGCCGCCGATGCCGACGCAGGTGCTCTGGCCGAGGCCGATGTTAGTCGTCTGGAATACCGCCTCATAGGTGAGCGTGCCCGAGCGCGAGACGATGCCGACCGCGCCCTTCTTGTGGATGAATCCCGGCATGATGCCGATCTTGCATTCCTCCGGTGTGATCACGCCCGGGCAGTTGGGACCCACGAGGCGCGTGGCGGAGCCGGCGAGCACCGACTTCACACGCACCATGTCGTTGACCGGTACGCCTTCGGTGATGCAGACCACGAGCTCGATCCCGCCATCCGCCGCCTCGAGAATCGAGTCGGCCGCGCCCGCCGCCGGCACGTAGATCATGCTGGCCGTGGCGCCGGTCTCGCGCACCGCCTCCTTGACCGTATCGAACACGGGAAGTCCCAGGTGCTTCTGTCCGCCACGTCCCGGGGTGACGCCGCCGACGAGCTGCGTACCGTAGGCGATCGCCTGCTGCGAGTGGTACGTGCCCTGCTTGCCGGTGAAACCCTGGCAGATCACCTGGGTGTGCTTGTTGACCAGAATGCTCATGGCTCGAGGACCCTTACTTGCCGGCCGCGAGCGCAACGACCTTGCGCGCGGCATCTGTCAGATCGGTGGCGGGAGTGATGGCAAGGCCGCTGCCGGCGAGCGCCTTGCGCGCCTGCTCGGCATTGGTGCCCTCGAGGCGAACGACCACCGGCACCTTCACGCCCACGTTCTTGACGGCGTTGATCACGCCGTCGGCGATGAGATCGCAGCGGACGATGCCGCCGAAGATGTTGACCAGCACCGCCCGCACTTTCGGATTCGAGAGGATGAGCTCAAACGCCGCGGTCACCCGCTCGCTGGTGGCCCCGCCCCCCACGTCGAGGAAGTTGGCCGGCTGGCCGCCGTGCAGCTTGATGAGGTCCATGGTGGCCATCGCAAGTCCCGCGCCATTCACCATGCAGGCGATGTCACCGTCGAGCGAGACGTAATTGAGCTCGTGCTCGCTCGCTCGGCGCTCCATCGAATCCTCCTGACTCGCATCGCGGAGCCTGGCGAGGTCGGGATGGCGGAATACCGCGTTGGCATCGATGTTGATCTTGGCATCGAGCGCGATCAGCTTGCCCGACTTGGTGACGATGAGCGGGTTCACCTCGACGAGACTCGCGTCCTCCTCGATGTAGAGCTTGTAGAGCGCCGTCGCGATCGACTGGAAATCCGCGATCTGCCCGCCCTTGAGCCCCAAGCCAAAGGCGATCTGCCGCGCCTGATAGGGCTGAAGTCCGGCGGCAGGGTGTACCGTCGCCGTCAGAATCTTCTGCGGCGACTTCTGCGCCACTTCCTCGATGTCCATGCCGCCCGCCGCGGAGGCGATGAGCGCGATGCGGCCCTTCTCGCGATTGAGCGTCAGCGAGAGGTAGATCTCCCGCTCGATCTCCGAGCCCGACTCGACGTAAACGCGCTCGACCGGAAGCCCCTCGGGACCAGTCTGTTTAGTCGTCAGGCGCGTGCCGAGCATCGTGGCAGCGGCGCTGCGGACCGCCTGAGCGTCGCGCGCCAGCTTGACGCCTCCGGCCTTGCCGCGTCCGCCGGCATGCACCTGCGCCTTGACGACCCACACTGCGCCCCCGAGCGCGCTCGCCGCGGCCGCCGCCTCATCCGCGCTGGCCGCCACTTGGCCGGCGGGCACCGGAATGCCGTACTTCCTGAATATCTCTTTGGCCTGATATTCGTGCAGATTCATGGACGATCCTGGACGCTCGATCTGAAACGTGACGTAAACTTTGCATTCTGTCGAAAAAGCCGGACCGCCGCCAGCGACTGCGACGAGTGGCTGCGCGGGAGAGCGCGAAAGTGCTACGCTGAACATATATGGCCGAGACCGACAATATCGTCCTTGAGCACCTGCGCGCGATCCGCGCTGCGGTCGCCGACCAGGCGGAACGGCTGGATCGGGTCGAGACCAGGCTATCGGCCATCGAGACGACGCTGGGCAGTCTATACGCGCTCAGCGGCTCAGACCGCGAAAAAACATCCACACGCTAACGCGTCGAATCGAGCGCATAGAGCGGCGCCTGGAGCTCGCAGACCAGCCGTAGCCTCGGCCTGGTGCCGTGCTCAGCGAGGCCGTCCCGCAGGGCTCCGGTCGCGCGAAGATGGTAGAGTCGCGCGCGCCTGTTCTTTAGCCTCGAGCGTGTCGCACTCCCGATCATCCATGCCGGCTACCGCCGCGACCTCACCTGCCGCTCCCGCTGCGCAGGCCGACCTGGCCTGGCGGGTCGTCGGCCTCTTGAATCTGTACCGGCTACTCGTGCCGCTGGTGCTCTTGAGCGCGCTGTGGCTTTCCGGGCCGCCGCTCGCCCTGGTCCCGCATCCCAAGCTTTTCCTCGGTGCGTGCGGGGCGTACTTCGCGGCGGCGGTGCTGCTCGTCATCGCGCGGCGGCTGCGGTGGTCGACCCTGCGGCTCGTGGCGCTGGTGAATGCGAGCGTCGATTCCGCCGCGGTGGGCCTCATTCTCTACGCGAGCGGCGGTGTATCGAGCGGCTTCGGCATTCTGCTCGTGCTGCCGGTGCTCGCCATGGCCACACTGGCCAAGCACCGCGATGCGCTCCTCATCGCCGCCGTGGCCGCGCTGGCTGTCCTCGTGCAGCAGTTCTTCGTCGGCCTCGAATCGCCCATGCGGTTCACCGATTACACCACCGCCGGAACGCTCGGCGTGGTGTTGTTCGCCATCGCGCTGCTCGCCTGGCCGCTCGCCAACCGCGTGCGCGAGAGCGAGGCCGCGATCCGGCGGCAGGAAGTGGATCTTGCGAACCTCGCGCAGCTCTCGCAGTACATCGTGCAGCACCTGCGCGAGAGCATCCTCGTCATCGACCACCAGGATCGCATCCGGCTCATCAACGAGTCGGCGGCGCGCATGCTGGGGGATGAGAAGGCCTATCCGGAGGCGCTGCTCGGCGAAACCTCGCCACGGCTTCTGTATCTGCTCGAGCGCTGGCGGCAAAGCACGGGCGATACCGGGATTTTTCCGGCGGTGGAGCAGACTTTCGTCGGCGCCGATGGCGCGCAGATCATCCGGGCACATTTCGCGCCGCTCGGCACCTTAACGCCGACGCCCGTGCTCGTCTTTCTCGAGGATACGAGTCTGATCACGGAGAAAGTGCAGCAAACGAAGCTCGCGGCCCTCGGTCGCTTGAGCGCCAGCATTGCGCACGAGATCCGAAATCCGGTCGGCGCCATGAGCCACGCGGGCCAGCTCCTCGCCGAGTCGCCGCATCTCGAGCCGCAGGACCGGCGCCTGACGGAGATCATCCGCAGCAACGCCGAGCGCGTGAGCGGCATCATCGACAACGTTCTCCGGCTCTCGCGGCGGGAGGAAGCTCATGTGGAGCGCCTGCCGCTACAGGCCTGGAGCGAGGAGTTCTACGAGGAATTCTGCGAGACCATGCAATGGCCGCGGGAGCGGCTCAAAGTGAACGGTCCATCGACCGAGATCGAGGTCCGCTTCGACCCGAGCCAGCTGCGGCAAATCGTCTGGAATCTCTGCGAGAATGCCATGCGCCATGCCTTCGGCGAGCGCCGGGACGATGCCCGCGACGGGGCCATCGAGATTCGCTGCGGCCGCCTGAGCGTCAATGGCCGCCCTTTCCTCGAGGTGGCCGACCGGGGGCCGGGAGTGGCGAGCGAGCACATCGAGCGGATCTTCGAGCCTTTCTTCAGTGCCGGCCGGGGGACGGGCCTGGGTCTCTATCTCGCGCGCGAGCTGGCCCAAACCAATGGCGCGACGCTCCTTTATGAGCCGCGTCACGGCGGCGGCAGCGTTTTTCGGCTGGTATTCGCAGACCCTCGACGATGGGAGCTCGAGCATTGAACGCACCCCTGACGAGCCCTCGCCCCGAGCCCACCCGGCCGGTGGTGCTGATCGTGGACGATGAGCCCGATTTGCTCGAGCTCGTGAGCCTCACGCTCAGCCGCATGAACTTGAGGACCCGGACGGCTCCCGACATCGGCACGGCCCGCAAGCTCCTGAAGAGCGAGCCATTCGCTCTGTGTCTCACCGACATGCGCTTACCGGATGGGGACGGCCTGGACCTCGTGGCGTGGATCCAGGAGAACCGCGCGAGCGTACCGGTGGCCGTGATCACGGCCCACGGCAACATCGAATCGGCGGTTCGCGCCCTGAAGCTCGGCGCCTTCGACTTCGTCTCCAAGCCCTTGGATCTCGGCGTGCTGCGCAAGCTCGTCGGCAGCGCCATTCGATTGGGTACCGGCGGCTCGCCCGATGCGAGCGATCCCAGCAGTGCGCGACTCATCGGTCGCTCGAGTGTCATGGAGCAGCTGCGGGAGATGATCTCGCGTGTCTCGCGCAGCCAGGCGCCGGTGCATATCTTCGGCGAGTCCGGCACGGGCAAGGAGCTGGTGGCCCGCATGATCCACGAGTCCAGCGCGCGGCGCGAAGCGCCCTTCGTCGCCGTCAACTGCGGCGCGATCCCGACGGAGCTGATGGAAAGCGAGCTCTTCGGCCACAAGCGCGGCAGCTTCACGGGCGCGGTTGCGGACAAAAAGGGACTCGTCCAGAGCGCCGAGGGCGGTACCCTCTTTCTCGATGAGGTGGCGGACCTGCCGCTGCACATGCAGGTGAAGCTGCTGCGAGTGGTGCAGGAGAAGACCGTACGCCCGGTTGGTGAATCCCGGGAAGAGACGGTGGATGTGCGCATCCTCTCCGCCACCCACAAGAACCTCGCGGAGCTCGTCGCAAAGGCACTTTTCCGCGAGGACCTCTTCTATCGCATCAATGTCATCGAGCTGCGTGTGCCGGCGCTGCGCGAGCGGCCGGAGGACATTCCGGATATCGCCGAGGCGATCCTCGAGAGACTCGGCCGCCGCTCTGGCTCCACGCCGCCGCGGCTCGCGGAGGATGCGATCGAGCTGCTGAAG
>JBAUOO010000206.1:0-3732 GCA_049579785.1 Steroidobacteraceae bacterium | reverse complement strand
GGACAGCCCGCGCCTGCGCGAGCGCCTCGAGCCCGGCGGCCTCGGCCGAGAGCGCCGCGCCGCCGCCGGTGGGGTCGGCGAGCTTGACGAAAAGGAGCGACCCGCCGCAGCGCCAACGGTAGCTGCGATGAATGCTACCGCCCGCCACGGCACTCTGCGGCTCCGGCGCGCACTCGCGCCCCGTCTGCGCGCTGATTGCGCTCGCAATGGCTTCGAATCCGCCGTCCTCGTCCTCGGTCAAACGCGGCTCCTCTTTTAGATTAGCAAAACAGGCCTACGGCCGTTTTGCGGACACCGCCTTCGCTACCGGCGGCCAAAGGCGGCTTTGGCCGCCTGGCCTATCGGCAAAACAGGCCTGCGGCCGCTGTGCGCCGATCCATGCTCAGCTTGCGATCGCCTCGGCCACGCTCGCGCGTTGCGCGGCCAGCCGCTCGCCCTGGCGGCGAAGCAGCGGTCCGAACCCGAGCCGATCGTAGAGCGAGGTAAGAGCCGCAAGATCCGGCGCCTTCGGTCGCAGATCCGAGGCCGACACGCCGAGCGTCATGTCGCAGACGATGCGCGTGAGGCGGCGCGCCACGAGCACCGACTCACGATGCGCCAGCAACCGCTCACCCAGGGCGCTGCCGCCGCGCAGCCCGAGGGCCGCGACGCGCCCGATGTTGTCATAGAGCTCGTCGACCGAGGTGAACTTCCTCAGCAGCGTGGCCGCGATCTTCGGCCCCACCCCCGGCACGCCGGGAATGTTGTCGGAGCTGTCACCGGTGAGCGCCAGAAAATCCGCGAAGCGCTCGGGCGCCACGCCGTAGTGCCGCTCGATGTCCCGATAGCCGAGCTGCGTGCGGGCGCCGAAATCCCACAGCAGGTCACCGTCGCGCACGAGCTGCGCGAGATCCTTGTCGCGGGTGATGAACGCGGAGCGCACGCCCGCCGAGCGCATGAGGCAAGAGAGCGTGCCGATGATGTCGTCGGCCTCGAATTCCGGATCGACGAAGGTCTGCAGGCCGAGATGGCGGCAGAGCTCGCGGCAGTACTCGAACTGCCGCGCGAGCCCGGCGGGCGCCGGCTCGCGATTGGCCTTGTAGGCAGGATAGATCCTGTTGCGGTAGGAGGTCCGCAACCGCTGATCGAAGGCGACACCCATGAAGCGCGGACGAATGCGCTCCATGAGATCGCCGAGGAATCGGGCGAAGCCGAACACCGCGTGCACGGGATTGCCGTCCGCGTCCACCATGGGCGGCAGCTGCGAGTGATACGCCCGGAAAACGTAAACCGACGCGTCGATCAGGAAGATCAAGGGGTACGCATGCGGCGCCCGAGCCGGCCGCTCAGGAGAGCCAGTGCTGGATGCGGTCGTGCAGCGGGCTCGAGCGCGGGAAATGCGCGAGCAGATACTGCATCTGGTCCGCGAGCACCCGCCGGCCCTTGAGAAAAATGTATTCCGCGTAGGTCGGGGTGAACGGCACCGCGATCAGCTGCATCTTCGCCTGCTCCGGCGTGCGCGAGGCCTTGTGGTTGTTGCAGCGCCGGCATGCGGTCACGACGTTGGTCCAGATGTCGAGGCCGCCCTGGCTGAATGGCCTGATGTGATCGCGCGACAGCTCGCGCGACGGAAAGCGCATTGCGCAGTACATGCAAAGATACGCATCGCGCCGGAACAGCGTCTGATTGTTGAGCGGCGGTATGTAATCGTGGCGCGTATTGCCGGGATTGCCGGTGTGTCCGACGGTGGCGACGATCGAATTGATCTCGAGCACCGTGCGCCGGCCGCTGCGCGCGTTCACGCCGCCGTAGAGCTCGAAAAGCGGCGAGCCGCAGGTATAGGCCACCTGCTCCTGATGGTAGAGCCGGGCCGCTTCCCTGTAGTCGATCCACTCGAGCGGCATGCCGGCGATGTCCGTGCGCAGCACGAGTTGTGAGAGCCCGCGCGCCGCCCCGGCGGGAAGGATCCGCAGATCGTCCGCCAAGCCGCGGTCAGCACGTTCCAGGTCTATACCCATCATGGCAAGGTGTAAGATACGGTACTCTTATGCGAATATTCAACAACTCACGCCCGGAACCCCCCGAAGAGGGCCGTAGATGCCAGTAATCATCGGCGCGCTCCGCGAGCGCGCGCCCCGAGAGACTCGTGTCAGTTTGGTTCCCGAAGTCGCCGACAAGCTCGCCCAGAGCGGCACGCGAGTGCTGCTCGAGCGCGGTGCCGGGGCGAGCGCCCAGTTCCCGGACTCCCTCTACCGCGCGGTCGAGTGGGCCGACTCGGACGCCGCCGTGCTCGGGCAGTCACAGGTACTGCTGACTGTCCAACCGCTCTCGCTCGCGCAGATCCAGGCGCTGAACTCCGGCGCCGTGGTCATTGGCCTCCTGCAACCGTATGCGCGGCGCGAGGAGGTGAAGGCGCTGAAGGAGCGGCGGATCACGAGTTTTGCGATGGAGCTGGTGCCACGCATCTCGCGTGCGCAGTCGATGGACGCCTTGTCCTCGCAGGCCGCCATCGCAGGCTACAAAGCGGTTCTGATCGCGGCCAATCAGCTGCAGAAGTTCCTGCCGATGCTGACGACGGCGGCGGGAACGATTCGCCCGGCGCAGGTGCTCGTCATCGGGGCGGGTGTCGCGGGACTGCAGGCGATCGCGACCGCGAGGCGCCTGGGTGCGGTGGTCGAGGCGTATGACGTACGCGGCGCCACACGCGAGCAGGTGAAATCGCTCGGCGCGAAGTTCGTCGACACCGGCGTGAGCGCCGAAGGTACCGGCGGCTATGCGCGCGAGCTCACCGACGAAGAGAGACGCAAGCAACAGGAGGTGCTCGATGCGCGCATCGCCGCCGCCGATGCGGTGGTGACGACGGCGGCGGTGCCCGGCCGACCGGCCCCGAAGATCATCCAGCGCGGGGTTGTCGAGCGCATGCGTCCGGGATCGGTGATCGTCGACATCGCCGCCGAGCAGGGTGGCAACTGCGAGCTCACCCGCGCCGGTGAGGTGGTGATGCATCAGGGCGTCAAGGTGATCGGCGCGGTGGGGCTCGCCGGCGAGCTCGCCTACAACGCGAGCGAGATGTACTCGCGCAATCTGCTCAATTTCCTCAAGCCCGCCATCGAGAAGGGCGAGCTCGCCATCGACTGGAGCGACGAGGTGTTCGCGCAGGCCTGCCTCACGCACGCCGGCGAGATCAAGCACGAGCCCACGCGTCGAGCGATAGAACAACCAACCTGACAAGGGTTCACCCCATGACCGGAATCGTTGCGCTCTATATCTTCATGCTCGCGGCTTTCACCGGCTACGAGGTCATCGCCCGCGTGCCGGTGATCCTGCACACCCCGCTCATGTCAGGATCAAACTTCGTGCACGGCATCGTCCTGGTCGGCGCCATGGTGGCGCTCGGCAACGCCCACACGACCCTCGAGAAGACGATCGGCTTCATCGGCGTGCTGCTCGCGGCCGGCAACGCCATGGGCGGCTACGTGGTCACCGAGCGCATGCTCGAGATGTTCAAGGCGAGCAGGGCGCGCGGCGCGCGCCCGGGGGCGCACTAGATGTCCGGCGCGCCGTACACGGCGGCTTTCTCGGCCGCGACCGGCATCCAGGTGAGCTACTTCGTCACCGCGGTGCTCTTCATCGTGGGCCTGAAGCGCATGAGCTCACCGGTGACGGCGCGCAGCGGCATCCTCTGGGCCGGCGCCGGCATGCTGGTCGCGACGCTCGTCACCTTCGCTTACCCGGGCATGAGCAACTATCCGC
>JBAUOO010000205.1:0-11699 GCA_049579785.1 Steroidobacteraceae bacterium | reverse complement strand
CGCCTAAACCGCGCGACACCGCCGAGCGGCAGGGTGAAGGTAAAGTCCAGACCACAAATGCGCGAAGGCGGCAAGAGCCTCGAGCCTCCGACGTGCAGCAGCGAAAGCTGTAGTGGTACGAAAATCCCTCGGGGGTAACCCCATGCCGGTTCGAGTCCGGCCCCGGGCACTAGATGGGGTAATTCGGTCGGTGTGAGTCCCGGTTACCCCGAGGGCCCCTGGAACGGTGCCAATGTTGTCTGATGCAGGCTGGGAGAGACCCCATGGAGGTCGAGCGGATCGTATTCGGGACATACCTAGCGAGCGGCCCGCTCGATGCGGCGGTAGAGAATTCGGACGCCTCGCTCGGTGGCAAGATCCGCGGTACGGTAGGTGAGCGTTACCGTTGAAACCTGCGCGGCAACGGGCAATGTGCAACCGGACAAGGCGGCGAGCTGAATCAGCACGCTCAGGGCGGTCTGTAGCGACGGTCGTAACCGAATGGCGGGAATCGATGGGGAGCGCATGGTATATGTCCTGGCGGGTGAGGGTTGAAGTGTTCGGAAGCAGCTCGTGCACGGTACCGTCGCAGCCTGCCGCGCGAATCGGGCAGGCACCCCAACTTGCGACCTCTGGCACCCCATTTTTCCGAGCCGGCCGCCAAGAGGTGAATGGAGATCGGTTTGGTCGTGTTGGTTGCCTCGGTTGCATAATCGGCGCGTATGCAGCTGCTCGAACGCCAAAGCGAGCTTGAGACGCTAAGCCATTGCCTGCAGGAGGCCCGAACGGGTTCCGGCAAGCTGATCCTCATTGCTGGGGAAGCTGGCATGGGCAAGAGCTCGCTCGTAGAGCAGTTCGCGCTGGAGCACCGGCGCGAGGCGCGTGTGCTGTGGGGCGCGTGCGATCCGCTCAGTACGCCGCGGGCGCTCGCACCGGTGCGCGAGATTGCCGCGCAAACCGTCGGCCTGGGGGCGCCCGGCGCTGACGAGGCTGAATCGCACGATCGGCTGTTTCGCGTTCTGCTCGAGGACCTCTCACGGCGTGCCGGCACCGCAAGCATCCTCGTCCTCGAGGATCTTCACTGGGCGGACGAGGCGACACTCGACTTCCTTCGCTTCATCGGGCGACGCATGCAGCGCACCGGTGCACTCCTTCTCGCGACTTATCGCGACGAAGAGCTCTTCCCCGCGCATCCCTTGCGCCTGGCGCTCGGGGAGCTGACGGGGCTGCAGGTAATCCGGCTGCGGCTTGCGCCGCTGTCGCTCGCGGCGGTCGAGATGCTTGCGCGCGAGAGCGGACGCGACGCTCGTCTGCTGCACGAGACGACCGGGGGCAATCCGTTCTTCGTGCGCGAGGTACTTGCGAGTCCGGGCGAGCCGGTTCCGCAAACAGTGCGCGATGCGGTCCTGGCGCGGCTCGCGCGCTGCTCGGGCACGACTCGCGAGCTTGCCGAGCTCGTCGCGATCTCGCCAACTAGGACCGAGGCTTGGCTCGTCGATGCCGTTCTGCGAGTCTGCCTGGCAATCGTCGACGAAGCCGGTGCTCGCGGCCTGCTCGATATCCAGAGCGACTCGGTCGGTTTTCGCCATCAGCTTGCACAGCTTGCGGTACTCAGCGCGATTGTGCCCGAGCGCACCCGGGCGATGCACATCAGGGTGCTCGATGCGCTCAGGCACCGTGGCGCGGACCCCGCCCGCGTCGTGCATCACGCCGTCTTGGCTGGGGATGCGGCAGCGGTTCTCGAGAATGCGCCGCTCGCTGCTCGACAGGCGGCGCGGTTCGGTGCCCACCGGGAAGCGGCCGCACACTTGAGCACCGCGCTGCGTCATGGCGGCCCGCTCACGCTCATTGCGCAGGCGGAGCTCCTCGAGTGCCATGCGTTGGAAAGCGCGCTCGCGAATCAGACGAGGGAGGCGATCGCATCCGCCGCTGCCGCTGCCGCTGCCTGGCGCGAGGTCGGCAATGTCGAGGCGCAGTCTCGCGTCCTGACACTGCTTGCTCAGGAATATCGTACGGTGGGCGACAAAGCGGGGGCGGATGAGTCTGTCGCGAGTGCGATAGCGCTGCTCGAGACGCTGCCGCGCCGTACCCACCTGGCGATGGCGTACGGGGCGAAGTCTCTCCTGGCGCTCAATCGGGGATGGAATCGGGAAGCGCTCGACTACGGGCAGCGCGCGCTGGCGATCGCCCGCGAGTTCGCCGATAACGCGGCCGAGTCGTTCGCGCTCTGTCAGATCGGTGGAGCACTGCTCGGGACGGGCGATCGCGCAGGCTACGAGCCTCTCGAAAGGAGTCTCTCGCTCGCTCTCGAGCACGGGCTCGAGGATCACGGCGCGCGCGCCTACCGCACCCTGCAGTTCTATGCCGGCTTGAATCGCGACTTCCCGCGGGCGGAACGGGCCTTTCATGACGGCGTAGAGTATTGCGAAGAGCGAGGAATTTTCTCGCACAGCGCTTATATCCGGGCGTATTACACGGTGTGCGAGCTCGAGCGTGGGAGGTGGGCGGACGCGGCGCGTTCGGCGGGCGAGCTGCTGCACGGATCGTCCATCAGCGGTGTGACTCAACGCGTGACCATCATCACCACCCTGGCGCTGGTGCGGCTGCGCCGCGGGGAAGAAGGCACGGACGAGCTATTGGACGAAGCTCTGCGGCTCGCCCTGCCTACGGGGGAAACCAGCCGCATCGCACGGGTAGCCGCGGCACGCGCCGAGCAGGCATGGTATCGCGGTAATCTCACGGATGTCGCGCGCGAGGCCGCCGTCGGCCTGGAGCACGTGGCTGGACACACGACACCATGGCTCAACGGTGAGTTGTTATTCTGGCAGTCGCGGGGCCGGTCCCCCGAGATCGTAGGCGAGGCGGCGCCGCCCTACCGGTTGATGCTGGTCGGCGACTGGCGGGCGGCGGCCGATGCATGGGAACGCATTGGTCAGCCGTATGAGCGCGCGCTTGCCCTCATGGAAGGAGGCGAAGATGCCCTGCGCGAAGCACTCGCAATTCTGCACGGACTCGAGGCGGGGCCGCTCGCCGCAATTGTGCGCCAGCGCCTGCGAGAGCGCGGTGCGCGCGGTGTTCCGCGCGGTCCGAGAAGGACCACACTGGGAAACCCCGCGAACCTGACGACAAAGGAGCTGGAGATGCTACAGCTGCTTGCCCGCGGCTTGACCAACCCGCAGCTCGCGCGGTTGCTGCACCGCTCACCGAAGACCGTTGAACACCACGTATGCTCGCTGCTGGCAAAACTGGGGGTGCACTCTCGGGCCGAAGCGGTTGCAACGGCTCACGCACGCGGCATCGTTTCCTCACGCACTGAATGACTGCCGGTGGCCTCCTACGTCAGGATGTCTGCCTCGCGCGCGGTGCGGAAACGCCCGGCGTGAAGGGGGTCAAATTCGGTGGCACGAAGCCGTTGGCCGATCGATCACTCGAACCCCCAGTCGAGCTTCACCACTAGGCTCGTGCCTGTGACGGTGTGCGACCCCTGCAGCAGATTGGGGTTGACGGTCAGACCGTGGTTCCATACGACGTGCAGAATACGGTTCGGGTGGATGATCCAGCTGAGCATTGTGTTGGAAGATACGCTGCGCGTCACATTGTCATACTGAAGGAGCGTCTGCAGCGACAGATCGGGGCTGAAGGAGTAGACGAGGCTGAGACTCTGCGCGCGCACGGAGCCCCGTCCCTGGGGGCTGCGGAACCAGATGAGGGCGGGCTGCAGCTGCGCGTTCAGCCGCCCCCCGAATGCCGAACAGATCAGCGCGGGATAGGAGCCGAGATAGCTGCCGCTATAAAGACCGCCCCCCTCCGCCTCGAGCAGCGCCCAGCAGGCGTGGGCCCGCGGCGTGCCGAGCCCGATGTCGAAGCTCGTGAAGCGATAATCCCCAGCCGGGAGGGTCACGCCGGGGACGATCTGATAAGGGCTCGTGAGGGACTCGTAGCTCGGGTTTGCCTCGAGCCAGCCGTACCAGCCGGACTGGGTGGTGGCCTGCAGCGGGATCAGCTTCCAATCCTCGCTCTCTACTCGACCGGTGAGGCTGTCAAGCACCAGCGTGTCGGTGGCATAGATGTCGAACTGACGCACCCAGGAGAGCGCGCTGTCGGGGACAGGACGGGGCTGCCAGTTGACGTCCGCAAAGGCCTGCCGAGTGCCGGGTCGCTGCACGAAACCCATCGCCGGGTCGAGCGCATCGCCGTAATCGGCGTAGCTGAAGTCCATCCACCAGAGGTCATTCGGGTAGGCGACATCGAGTCCGTAGCCGAGCGGGCTGCCGGTCGGGAGCTGCCCCGAGGAGCGTGCGGCCCAGGCCGAGACGTTGAGGTCCTTGTCACCGGCAAAGGTCGAGGTGCTCCACGTGGTGTCGAAACTCACGAGCGTATTGTCGCTCCTGCCGGTCGGATCCCCGTGCGTGATCAGCGAGCCGATGCGCCAGTTGCTGTTGAGATTGTAGGCGGCGCGGCCGGCAAAGAGATTGGTCGCCTCGGACACGGCCGACTGGCCCATCTGCAGGTCGAGCATGCCGAGTGTCCAGGGCCCGGCGTGGCCGAGGAGCTTCGTCCCCTCCTCCACCGGCACCGGCGTGCCGCTCACGAGCCCCACGGTCTGGGAGTAGAAGGGCACGAACGCTTGCCCGAGATTGTGGCTGAAGGTGAATATGTTCGCACCGTCGAGGAAGAACGCACGCGTCTCGGGCACGGACTGCGCGTAAGGGGAGACGGTGACGTTGAGGAGATTGGTCGGTGCGTCGGAGAAATCCGTGCGATACGTGAAGAGGCCGGCGAGCGCCGGCGTCACGTTGTACTTGACGTCGAACCCGGTATAGCTGCCGAATCCACCGCTCGGTTTCTGCTCGCGCGCCACGGCGTAGGGATCAAACTCGAGTCCCGTGCCCTGGGCGAGCCCCGAGACCCCGGTGAGCTTTCCCTCGCGCTGCAGGTCGGCGACCGTGGCGTTCAGGTTGATGCCGGACCAGGCGAGAGTCAGCAGCTCGCGCGGTACATAGCGGCTGATGTTGAGCCCCCAGGTCGTTCCCCGGGCGCTGAACTGCAGGCTCTGCGCGTTGAGGGCGATCTCGGCCGTCCAGCCTCTGGAGTCGCGCTTCACGACTGCGCGCCAATAGCCGTTCCAGCTGTAATCGACCGGCGAGCCGGTGTTGGGATTGGTGTAGCCCGGGGAAATGAGCCCATCGGCCATGGCCCCGCCGGCATTCACCTGAAAGACATAGGCGAGCTTTCTCTGCCCGAAGGTATCGAGCACCACGGTCACGTTGTCATCGTTCGACTGGTCGCCATCGCGCTGCAGGGTGTGCACGGCGATTCGATCGGGGTGGGGATCCGCGCAGCGGATGCCAAGATAGATGTGCCGGGAGTCGCGCAACAACCGCACGGTGGTCGTGAAGGGCGTCGGCTCGCCCGGATGGGGGTTCTGCTGAATGAGCGTGATCGTGGGCGCACCCCGCCAGGGGGCTGTGTCGAGGTTGCCATCGAGTGCGACCGGAACCCTCGTCCTGCCGATGGCGACGGACGGTCGGGGGCTGTCTGCGGCGTGCGCGTACCCGGCGGCGAGCGTGGCCACGCCGACACAAAGGAGCGGCGCAATAAGGGCGGTTCGCATGCGAGCTCTTGCGGCAATACCGCCGCAAGTCTCGCCGGCCGCGCGAGAGGCGCTCAACGCGACCGCCCCAGCTGCAACGTGGTATGAGCGGCGTTCGGCGCGTCACGACGACCGCTCGGCGCGCAGCGCTGCGATTTGAGCCCCTTCGCGCCTGCGCGCCGAAGAGGGCTAGTGGATCCGCATTGCCGCGGTGCACTCGCGCGACTAACCTCTAGCGTACGGGGCCGGCTTTATTCACCGGACCTCGCGAGAGCACTCATAGCGCATGCTTGCAAACCCACTCGAATCCACCGATGGCGAAGACGCCCCCGCGCTGAGCGCCCAGGGTCGACTGGGACTCGTTTCGCTCGTGGCCTTCCTGGTCTGCGTCTACGCGCTGCTCTGGAACTTCTCGGTGGTGCGCTACTACAGCATGGGGCTCACGCCGATCACCGATATCGCGACTCCGGCTGCGCGGGTGTTGCAGCATGCCCTGCTGCTCCCCGTGTTGATCGGAACGTACTACCTGGCGACCTCAGCCCAGGCGATGCGCGGCGGGGCGCTGCGGGTGCTGCCGAGGCAGCTCGGCTCCCTCTTCGCCTTTGTGCTCCTGGTGCGTCCACTACTCGTGCTCGCGAGTGAACTCACCACCAAGGGCGGCATGCATCCCTTGCTGCCCTACCTCGTGCAAGACATCGACCTCAATTCCTGGTTGTCCACCGCGCTCAATTACTCGCTCGTCTATGCGCTCGGTCTCTTTCTTCTTTTGGGTCTCATCGCCTTCGCGAACTATCGCCAGGAACAGTTGCGCTCCGAGGCGCTGCGGGCCAACTGGCTGCAGGCGCAGCTCGAGACGCTACGGGTGCAGCTGCACCCGCACTTTCTTTTCAACACGCTGAACACGATCTCGGCGCGGGTTACCGCGCAGCCCGAGGAGGCCCGCATCCTCATCTCGGAGCTCGCGGCTCTGCTGCGCGACAGCATCGACGGCGCCGAGAGCGAGTTCTATCCGCTCAGCCGCGAGACCGAGCTCGCCGAGAAATACCTGCGCATCATCTCGGCTCGGTTCGGTGCGCGCTTCAAACCGCAGGTCGATGTGCCGCGAACCCTCGAGGATCAGCCAGTTCCCCACGGACTGCTCCTCACGCTGCTCGAGAACGCCGTCACGCACGGGATCTCGCGGGTGAGCGGCGAATGCGCGCTGTCGCTGCGCTGCGGGCGCGAGGAGGAGCTACTCGTCATCGAAGTTCGCAATCCCTGCGATTCTCAGCACGCGGCCTCGCCCAGCCGACGCGGGGGCCTCGAGGCGCTCGCCGCGCGCCTGGCGGCGCTCTACGGCGCGGGGTTCAGCCTCGATTCCCGAGGCGACAGCGGCGGTGTCTGGTGTGCGCGCGTCACGCTACCCGCCGCTGCCGTTGCCGTACCGCACGCGGCCCCGACCCCTGCAGCCGCTGGCATCTCCCGACCGGAGGCGAGGTGATCCGCGCGCTGATCGTCGATGACGAGCCGCCGGCACGCGATCAGGTGCGCGAGTTCCTCGCCGATGAGCCGGATGTACTCGTCGTCGGCGAAAGCGGTGATGGGCAGGAAGCGCTACGGCAGATCCGCAGCCTCGAGCCGGAGCTGCTCTTCATGGATATTCGGATGCCGAACCTATCCGGGCTCGAGGTGCTCAAATCCGGACTCGAGGCGCGCTTGCCCTACACCATCTTCACGACCGCCTATGCCAGCTACGCCGTGGAGGCGTTCGCCCTCGAGGCGCTCGATTATCTACTGAAGCCCCTGGAGCGGCGTCGGTTCCGGGAGGCGGTGGATCGGGCGCGACGCTATCTCGCGCGCGATGCCTCGCTCGCGCGCCGCCTCGATCCCGAGGCGCTCGGCGCCTTCCTCGCCGGCCTCGAGGCCTTCGGCGAGGGCTGCCGCCGCGGACGCATCCCGATCAAGCTCGGGCGTCGGATTCGGCTGCTCGAGCTCGAGCAGGTGGAATTCATGCGTGCGGACGGCGACTACGTCACCATCCATCAGCGCGATGGCGAAGCGCTGCGAACCCGCGAAAGCATCGCGGCACTCGAGACGCGCCTGCCGGCAGGCCGCTTCCTGCGCGTGCACCGCTCGGTGATCGTCAACCGGGAATGCGTCAAGGAGCTGCGCTCGAACAAGCGCGGCGGCTATACGCTCATCACCACCGGAGATCATCGGTTGGCAACCGGGGGCACGTACGCAGCGGCCGTACAGGCGATCCTTGATCCGATGAACGCGAAGGCCGCTCGTCCGCCCATCTGACCCCTGTGCTAAGCCACGGAGCCTTCTCACACCATCGGAAGGAGCACCTCGAAACTCGCCTCCTTGAAGTGTCGGTCGGTTGTCAAGGCCGCGCGAATCGCTAATTCACCCATGACCACAAAGCTCGTGCAGTCGGTAAAGGAATAGCCGTGATCCGAATACTTACGAAAATACTGCTTGGAAGCCAGAAATTGTTCGCCGGTGAGCATCTCGAGATCGATCGATTCCGAGCGCTCCATTCTGTCTAGCAGCGAGAGCGAGGTCGGCCCATCGATACGGGCCTTCGTCAACGTGAGCGTTTCGTCTACCACGTAATCCGTGGTCACGACGCGGGAGCCGGCGCGCAATAGTCTCTCGTAGGCGAGGACCGCGGGACGATGCGCCGGGTCGCGCCTGGCAACGAGTGCGAAAAAGAACGACGTGTCGCCGAAAACCCGTCTAGATGCCATAGACGGTGCTGTCGATATCCTCGTTGGCCGTAGGACCAATGGGACCATCGTAGCTGTACTCTTCTACGCGCAGGAGCGGGTCATCGAGCGGCCTGGAGCGCTTCTTGGCCCTGCGCGCAGGTCGGAGCTCGGCAACGGGCTTGCCGGCCCGGGCGATCACAATCCTCTCTCCCTGCTCGACCCGGGCGATAAGACGTGAGAGCTGGGTCTTCGCGTAGTGGATATTGACGGTCTTCCCGCTCATCTGCATAGCTTAGCTAAGCGTGGTGGACTAAGCAAGCGTGCCTTGAACCTCATGCGCACAGCGACTCCGGCCGGCACTGGTTCAAGCGCCGGCCGCCGCCGGCGGGTGCGTGCGTGAATAATCTGGCGTACGATCGCCGGGCAAGTTGTGGATATCAGCATGATCTTCCGCCTCTGCTGTGCATATCTGCTCGCCTGGGTTGGGTTAGTCACGCCCGCTTTTGCGCGAGTCGTTCAGGTCGATATTCTCAGCCGTACCGCCGTGCTCGACGGGCGCGCCTTCGGCAAGGCCGGCCCGTATGAGGAAATCTGGGCCCGCGTCTATTTCGCGGTCCGACCCGGCGATCCGCACGACAGCATCATCGTGGACCTCGATAAGGCGCCCCGCGATGCACAGGGTGAGGTCGAGTTCTCCTCCGACCTCTTCCTCCTGCGCCCGGTGAGGGGCGGCAACGGCGCGCTGCTTATGGAGATTCCAAACCGCGGCGGCATCGGCGTGCTGCGCCTCGTGGACGGCGGTGCGTCAACGCATCCGAATACGGCATCCGACTTCGGGGACGCGTGGCTGCTGCGCCAGGGCTACACTGTCGCCGATCTCGGTTGGCAGTGGGACGCGCCACCGCCGGGGTTGCGGCTGCATGCGCCGATTGCGACCGATCACGGCCGGCCCATCACCGGCCTGTTGCGTGACGATTTCACGCCGGCAAAACCCGCCTCGGACTGGCCGCTCGGTCATGTGATCGTCGGCCACATCGGCGGCACCGAGTATCCGGTTGCCAACCGGATCGATCCCCGCAATGTGCTGACCGTTCGCGACACACCCGACGGGCGCCGCCAACTCATTCCGCGTTCGCAGTGGCGTTTCGCAAAAACCGTCGGCGGGCGCCTGGTGCCGAGCAGCCGCTCCATCCATCTCGGTGCATTCGACGGCAAGCAGGGCTTTCAGCCTGGCCACATCTATGAGCTCGTTTACACGGTGCGCAACCCCGTAGTCGCCGGACTCGGCTTCGCCGCCGTGCGCGACTTTGTTTCCTGGCTCAAGTACGCGCCTCCCGCCGCGCACCCGATCGCGCACTTGCAGCGGGCCTACGCCATGGGCGTCTCGCAGTGCGGCCGCTTCCTGCGTGACTACCTCTATGAGGGTTTCAATCAGGACGAGGCCGGCCGCATGGCTCTTGACGGTGTCCTCGCCCACGTGGGCGGCGCCGGGCGCGGCAGCTTCAATTACCGCTTCGCGCAGCCCTCGCGCGACGGCGAGCCGATGTCATCGATCTTTTATCCCGTGGATATCTTTCCCTTTACCGATGAGCCCGAGGGCGATCCGGCGCATCCGGCCGCGCAGCCGCGAGGAGTACTCGATCGCGTAAAGGCCGAGCACGCCGAGCCGAAGATATTCCTCTCCCACACCTCGTTCGAATACTGGGGCAGGGAAGCCTCTCTCATCACGACCACCGCCGATGGCAGGCACGATATGCCGATCGGCCGCAACGTGCGCGTTTACTTCTTCGCCGGGCTGCAGCACTTTTCGGGGCCGTTCCCGCCGCGCCCCGGCACCGGCGAGCTGGCCAGCCAATATCCCATGACGCCGCTCCCCATCCGCTGGTTCTGGCGCGCCATGATCACCAACATGAACGCCTGGGTGCGCGAGGGCGTTGCGCCCCCGCCGAGCAGGTATCCGCGAATCTCGAATGGCACGCTGGTTCCGCCGGATAAGCTCAACTTTCCCGCCATCCCTGGCGTTCATGTGCCCAACAATTACGATCAAGCGTGGCATCTCGACTTCGGTCCGCACTGGCGTACCACGCGCATTCTCACTCTCGAGCCCCCCGGGGTCGGTGCGCCATTTCCGATCCTCGTGCCGCAGGTGAACGCCGACGGCAATGCCATCGCCGGCATTCATCTGCCGGAGATCTCCGTGCCGCTCGCGACCTATACCGGTTGGAACCTGCGCGCCCCTTCCACGGGTGCGCCCGATCAGCGTGTCTCGTTTCTTGGCTCGTATTTTCCCTTTGCGAGAACACGGGCGGAACGCGTCGCTTCCGGCGACCCGCGCTTGTCAATCCAGGAAAGATATTCCGGCGAGGCGGATTACCTGCGGCGTTACGACCGTGCGGTCGAGCGGCTCGTCCGAGAGCGCTGGATTTTGCCGCAAGACGCCCCCGCCCTGATGAAGCGGGGCGCTGAGGAATGGCAGCTCGCCGCTGCCGGCAGCGACTGAAATCGGGTGCGGGGGAGCAGCTCCTGCCGCCCGTATAGAGTAAGTGACGGAGCTACCGCGCGGGGCAAGTCCAATGGGTTCTCGGCGATGGGTCGGAGGTCACGGCCCCGCCGTGGCAGCCGTTCCCGGAACGAGCGCGGGCGGGGCGTAAGCTGCCGCGATGGCTCGGGAGGATGAGGTCGTTGACGCAGGTAGTTGCAGTGACGAGGGCAGCGATGCCGAGTTGCTCGCCCGGTCGGCGCGCGGCGATCGGCGTGCATTCGATGCGATTATCACCCGGTATGGGCCGATGGCGCTGCGCGTCGCCGGCCGGATGGCGCTCGATCGGCAGTCCGCCGAGGACATCGCCCAGGAGGCAATGGTTCGGATCTGGCAGCGCGCGGGCGAATTCGACGCGTGCCGTGCTCGGCTTTCGACTTGGCTGTATCGCATCGTGATCAATTTGTGCATAGACTCGCGCCGCCGGCCGCAGCCGTTGCCGCTGCCTCAGGGCTTCGACGCGGTCGATCCGTCGCCAAACGCTGCGGAAACCCGGGAAGTTGACGAGCGCAGCGGGGCGCTTGCCAGAGCAATCGACGAGCTGCCTTCGCGGCAACGTGCCGCGCTGACATTGATCTATGACGAGGAACTCTCGGGCGCGGAAGCGGCGCAAGTGCTCGGAGTTTCCGCCAAGGCCGTGGAGCGGCTGCTGGCCCGCGCCCGCGCCCGACTGCGGGAGCTTTTGGTGGCGGACGGTCGACAGCCGGAGGCCGGCACATGATGAGGCTCAAACGGTTTCGGAGGTTGGCTGAGAGCTACGGCGCCGACTTGCAGCGCTGGCCCGAGCGACTGCGGCGGCAGGCGCTGGTCCTGCTCGACTCCTCGGCGGAGGCTCGGCAGATCATCGCGAGGGCAAGAGAGCTCGATGAGGCGATCGCGGCGGCGGAAGCCGCGC
>JBAUOO010000204.1:0-47953 GCA_049579785.1 Steroidobacteraceae bacterium | reverse complement strand
GCCCTGGCGCGCCCGCGTGATCGGCAGCGCCGCCCTCGCCGCCGTTCTCGCCGCGGTCGTGGCGGGTATCTCGATCGACCGGTGGATCCTCTCGCCGGCACATCCCACATCACCCGTCGTCGCGGCTCGGGGTGGCAACGCGCAGGGGCGCCTGCCAGTCGCCTACGTCACCGATCCGCGCTACCTGCACGAGCGAGCGCAGCTGTTGGGCTCGCTCGATGCGAGGCTCGCACGACTGCCGCCGCCGACCCGGAAGAAGGTCCTGCAGAGCCTCGCCACCATTCATCAGTCGATGCAGCAGATCCGGCAGGCGCTCGGTCGCGAGCCCGGGAACGCGCTGCTGCAGGAGCTGCTGATCGACACCTATCAAGACGAAATGCAAGTGCTGTCGACCGTTCAGGAAGCGAGCGGCGGCAGCGGAGAGACCTGACATGAGCACATCCTGTTTTCGCATCGCCCTCCTTACCGCATCCCTGGCTCTGGCCGCAGCGGCGGCTCACGCGAGCTCCTTTCAGCAGCAGGTCGCGGCAGACCCGCGCGGTGAGGTCGATGTCAGCAACATCGCCGGCAGCATCGTGGTCAGTGGCTGGGACCAGTCCACGGTCGCGGTCACGGCCGATCTGCCGGGCGACACGCGGCGAGTGAAGCTCACGAGCGGCCACGGGCGCACGAGCGTGTGCGTCAGGTACGACCAGGGTTGCGATTCCATGGGCTTCTTCGGCGACAAGACGCCGGTCCGCCTCGAGGTTCATGTGCCTCGCGGCAGCGAGCTCGAGGTCTCGGGCGTGAGTGCCGACATCCGCTCTCGCGGCATCACCGGCCGCCAGCACCTGCATACCGTGAGCGGGGACATTCAGGCGGCGCTCGGCGCGGGAGATGATGACGCGAACTCCGTGAGCGGCAACATCACTCTCGAGGGCAGCGGCGAGGACGGTGCGCTTCACGTCTCGAGCGTAAGCGGCGATTTGAGCGTGAGGAATGTCGCCGGCGAGCTCGAGGCGAGGACGGTCAACGGCAGGCTGACCGCCGAGCTCTCGTCCGCTCGCCTCGCGCGGCTCAACACCACATCGGGCAACATCGATCTCGACGCCCGCCTCGCAAGCGGCGGAACGATCGAGACCGAGACGGTGAGTGGCGATGAGAAGATACGGGCATCCGCCCCCGCCGGGTACTCGTACGAGCTCAAGACATTCAGCGGCGACATCGAGGACTGCTTCGGTGAGCAGCCGGATAAGAATCATTACGGACCCGGAAGCCGCCTCAACGGCACGCGCGGCGGCGGCGACGGCCACATTCGAGTCAAGAGCCTGAGCGGGGGCATCTCCCTGTGCGACCGTTCGGGGGGCGGCTTCTAACGCCCGAAGGCGACGAGTGCCTCGATGAGCCGGTGCACGGAAGCATAGAGCGGCACGGCGAGCAAAGGCACGAGCAGCACGCACGTGAGCAGGCGTCGGCCGGGGAAGCCGTGGGGTATCGCCGCCGCGGAGGGTGCGAGCAGCCGGCGCACACGATGTTCGAGCCCGCTGAGCGGGGCGCTCGCGCGGCCGGTCCGGCGGGGCCGCCCGCTCGCGAGCGACAGGCGCGCCACCTTGATCAGCGCCGAGGCGAGCGCGAGTCGCTGGCGAGGATCGGCACCGCTCGCCCGCTCGTCCGCTTCGAGCTCGGTCGCGGCCCGCCAGCGCTCGGTCAAGGCACTCCCGGTCGGCAGCCACGCGAGCGCATCGGGCATCGTGAGCAGCATGAGCAGCTTCAGGTTGTCGCGGGCGTTCATGTGCGCCGCTTCATGGGCGAGGACCTGCCGAAATTCCTCGCGATCACAGGCAGCGGCGACGCATCGGGCCGCGACGATCCGTTGCCTCCAGCCGCCGATGACCGCGACCAGCGGTTCCTTGACGTTGATGACGGCCACATCGGTGCCGTCAACTGCGGGGTGCTCAAGCAGCGGCTGCGAGCCGCGCACCAGCGCCCGTGTTGCCCGCCAGGCGCTGAAGCCGCGGCGCACCCCGTCCCCAAGAACGAGGAGCGCGAAAAGCGCTGACAGCATAAGCAGCGGCCCAGGCTCGTCATGGGCGTGGCGCGGCTCGTAGAGCAGAAACGCGGGCAGCACGACCGTGAGCACGAAGGTCGCCGAGCCCATCGCGGGCAAGAGCCGGATGCCGAGCACCGCGGGCGCGTCGTTGAGATGCCGATGCAGCCCCGTGCGCCAGGCGAGCACGACTGCCGCCGAGAGCAGCAGGTTGAAGAGCCCGTAGGCCGAGAGCAGCACCAGCGGAAAGGTGATATCAAAGCTCATTCTTCCTCTCACTTGAGGCGGGCGCGCTCGGCGCGAACGAGCGCCTCGAGCTCATCGAGGAGCTCCGCGTCGGCATGACCGACGGCCTCGACCAGAGTGGAGAGCAGGGCGCTGCTGTCGCCGCACACCGCGAGCAGCTCGGCGACCTTCCCCGATACCATCTGCCCGAAGAGCTCATCGCGCGAGCAGCGCGGCTCATAGCCGAACGCGCGCCCAAGGCGGATGCGCCGCAGCACGCCCTTGCGGTAGAGACGGTCGAGCGTCGTCATGAGAGTGGTGTAGGCGAGCCGCGGAAAGGACGGCTGTACGTTGCGCACCGTCGAGGCGCGGTCTCGTTGCCACAACACCTCGAGCACTTTGAGCTCGAGCGGTCCGAGCTCCAGGCGTTCGCCCACTGCCGATCTCCGCGGACTCCGGCGCGGTGATGCGCCGCAGGCGCTAGCGTCTCAAGTCGCGCACGGCCGCGCAATGGGGTCTGGCGCCAGGGCGCCGAAAGAAGCGTCCGGCCGAGGGGGTGGCGCGTCGGCTCGAGCTACGATCCCTGGTAGTAGTTTCGGCGCCACTCCTATATTGCCGCCCGCCCGAGACACCCGTTCCCCTCGAATCGAAAGGTTCGTCGTGCAGTGCACCGACCGCGCTCTCCTCAGCATACTCGTGCTTCTGAGCCCGCTGGCGCTCGCGCGCGCGGGTTCCCTGCCGGCTGGCGACTCCGGCGACGCCTCCCCGCAGCCTCAGACGCAGCCCGCCGCCCGCCGCCACGCCTCCCAACGAGCCGCGCCGATCGCCAAGGTTCTGGTTCAGGCACCGTACCTCTTCAACCGCAAGACGCGCTATGCGCACTCCATGCCGGAGGTGCCGGGACCGGAGATCACCGTCACGAGGAAGACGACCGTGGTGCAGCTCGCGGCGCAGCCGCCGATCATCGACAACCACCAGCGCGAGCTCTTCGACCGGATGCCGGGCATCGTGCTCGCGGAGCAGCAGAATCCGACCGAGCTCAATCTCACCTACCGTGGCCTCGGCAATCCCCAGGAAAGCGAGTACATCCTCCTCATGCAGGATGGCATTCCGATGGAGATGGATTGGATCGGTTATCCGACGCTTTACTACATCCCCGTGCCCGAGACCCTTTCCGAGGTGCAGATGATCCGTGGCGGCTCGGGACTGCTCTATGGACCGGAGCCCGAGCCGGTCATCAACTTCATATCGAAACAGCCCACGCCCACGACCACGGGCACCATCCAGCAGGTGGGGGGTGATGACGGGCTCTACTCCAACTACGAGTCGATCTCCGGGCCCGCGGGCCCGTTGGGCTATCGGGCCGACTTCTCGCACCGCCAGTCGAACGGTGAGCGCGCCAACGGCGACTATGCCCTCAACTCCGGCGATCTCGAGCTCGACGCGCCCATCGACTCGCAACAGAAGCTCGACCTCGCGGTGCATGCCTACTCGCTCGAGAGCGGTATCGCGGGGTTCGAGAGCTATGCGCAGTTCCAGGCCGACCCCAATCAGACCACATCGCCCGACGATCGCGACTGGGAGCACCGCTACACTGGAGTGCTCACCTACAGCAACCAGTTCGACAGCCAGAATCTATTCGTGCAGAAACTCTGGGCCGGCTACCAGGACCTGATCACCCGATCCGGCACCTATCTGGGCAGCACCACGACACCCATTGCGATGCCCGTCGCGACCGGCACCACGGTGGCCGGGCAGCGCTTTCACTACACCGGCCTGGACGGCAGATTCATCCACCACTATGGGCGGGGCGCCGCCTTTACGGTGGGCTACACCGTTTATGGCTCGACGAGCCCGTATCACGAATTCAATAGCACCAATCCCCTGGCCGACCCGTACGATCCGGCGGGAACGCTCATCTACAACGATGAGCGACGTTCACGCTACGCGGCGCTGTTCGCCGAGAACCTGTACCGCTTCAAGCGGTTTCACGTGGTCATCTCCGGCCGCTTCAACCACGAGCAGATCGACAGCCACGAGACCGTGGCCTCGCATCCCTATCTCGTGAACGGCGTCTATAAGAAGAACATCCCGCTTTTCGGGTTCGGCATCGGCAACGATTTCGGCCGGGGCAACGAGACCTATTTCAACGTCTCGCAGGCCTTTCGGCCGATGCGCTACCTCGATGTGGCGAGTCCCTTCGGCAAGTTCTCCCCCACCAACAATCCCGACCCGACCAAATACCTCACCTACGAGGCGGGCGTGCACGGCTGGCCCATCCTCGGCTTCTACTACGATGCCAGCGTGTTTCAGGTCAACGTCAAGAACAGCGTCGAGACCCTGCCGATCACGCCGACCGAGTCCATCGACGTCAACACCGGCTCTCAGCGCAGCCGCGGGGTGGAGGCCGAGACCTCGTACGATCTGTTCCGCCTTTGGCAGTGGGCTCCTGACGGTGAGCACCTCGATCTTTTTGCCAATGGGAGCTACCTGAACGCGATCTACACGAACAGCATCACCGTCGGACAGACGGGCAAGACCCCGCCCTACGCGCCGCACTACGTGCTCAAAGGCGGGTTGACGTTCAGTGCCGCGCCGGACCTGAAGCTGAGCTTGATCGTCGATGCCGTGGGCGCGCAGTACTTCCAGGCGAGCGATCAGGGCATCGGACCGATGGCGGCGCAGATTCCAGCCTACACCGTGGCGGATCTCTCCGGGGAATACGAGTTCGCCGGGCACTGGCGGCTGCTCGGGGGCATCTCCAACCTGACCAACCTCGAGTACTACTCGCGGGTCTTCATCTCAGGGGGCAGGATCGAACCGGCGCTGAGTCGGCAGTTCTACCTCGGGATCGCTTACCACCTGTGACTCGGCGAAATGGGACTGTAATAGTCGGCGGCTAGAGTGTGGGCAGTCCCAAACGCTGGCGGCCGCTGCCGGCGATAAGAACCAGAGTCTGTCCGCACCGATGCCGAGGCGCCCCATGCGAAGCATTCCATCGACTGTCCATGCTGCACTGCGGCTTGCCGTGCCCAGCGTTCTTCTGATGAGCGGCGTCGCGAGTCCGACCGCGCGGGCGGGGGAGGCGTTCCTGCTGCCGAACTCCCTGGTCATCAGCAGCAGCACCTACGATCGGACGCGGGGCGCCGTCGCGGCGCTGACCGTCGGGACGACGCTGCCCGACTCCGACAAGAAGACGACCGCGGCGGTGGCGGGCAACAATTACGTGGAGGTCTGGAACAACGCATCCGTGGATGGCAGTTTCGGCGTGACCTCGCCGATCTTGCTGAGTGATGTCGACCCCCACAGCGGCCACGTGCTACGCACCCTGAGAGTCCCGACCGATCAGGTCGTCACGAGCTTCAGCTCGAAGTCCGAGCTGGGCCTGCACATCGCGGGCGGATGGCCCTGGAGCCGAGTGGTTTTCATGGGATATGCCGGCGCCGGCGTGGGGGCTCTCGATGCGTCGAATTCCGATGCCGTGCCCGGGCAGGATCCCACGAACCCCGTCACTGTCGCCTTCGGAGACAGCTACGCTTTTGCCCGCACGATCGTGGCGGTGGATGCACGGGGTCGTTTTTCATACACGCCGACGATCAACTATGGCGGTGATAACGGCCGTTCCGCGCTGCTTGCGCCCAATGGCTTCTATTACACGGTCGGTAATTCCAACAACGGCAACGCCGCGAGCTTTGGCTCGAGCAACGGCACGAACCCGGATGTGACCGAGACCACCGGTCTCGAGGTCGTCAAGCCGATCAATGCCCCCTGGGCCGAAGTGCCCATCCCCGCCGGCGACTCCGCCGAGGTGGATCCGCTGCTGCAATACCCGCTCGACAAGGGTGGGCCGGACAAGCCGGGCAAGGACAACAACTATCGCGGCGTGACGGAGTTCGACGGCGCGCTGTACTTCACCAAGGGCAGCGGCAGCAACGGCATGGATACGGTCTACACGGTCGCTCAGCTGCCCACCGTGGCGAGCGCGGCGGCGACACCGATCAGCGTGGTGCCGGGCTTTCCCACCGACTCGGCGCGCGCGACCGGCGGGGACTTCACGCCGTTCGCGGTCTTCTTCGCCAATGCCACGACCCTGTACGTGACCGATGAGGGTACCGGCGATAGTCTCGATGCCGGCGAGCACGCGGGGCTCGAGAAATGGAGTCTGGTCGGCGGGACGTGGCACCTCGATTATGTGCTGACCAACGGCCTGATCGGGGTCGTGGACAGTAACCTGAACGGCTATGACGGCCCATATCCAGTCGTGACGACGATCGGACTGCGCAACCTCACGGGTGTAGTCAACGACGACGGCACCGTGTCGCTATGGGCCACGACCTCCACGTCAAGCGCCTCCGGCGACAGTGGGGCGGACCCTAACAGGGTGGTGCGTATCACGGATCGACTGAGCGCTATGACGATGACCGGCGAGGTGCCGCGCGAGGCGTTCACGACCGTGGCGGGACCGAGCTACGGCACGGTCTATCGGGGCGTCGCGTATGTCTGCGGGACGGTCGATCAGCGTACCGGAGTCTGTCGCGCCGGCGGCTTCTTCTGAGGACGGCAGGCCCTCGTCTGCTCAGCGTGGTGCGAGGTGCAGCAGAGCTCCGGGGCGGCGCTCCTCACGCTCTGGCACGGCTCCCGCATCGAGCAGCACGCGCTCGAGCACGGAGAGATAGCCGAGGAATTTCCGGCGGCCCTGCGCCGTGATGCGACAGAGAGACTGGGGGCGGCCCGCGCCCGTCTCCCGCGTGATCTCGACGAGCCGGGCTGACTCGAGCACGTCCAGATGGCGGCTGAGGTTGCCATCCGTGAGGTCGCACAACTGCTTGATCGCGGCGAACGACAGACCCGCCGGATGCGCCAGCAGGGAGGTGAGCACACCGAGTCGGGCACGCTCGTGCATCACCCGATCGAGACCCTCGTACGCGAACGGATGCGCGGGCCGGCGTTTTGACCTAGTTTTCTTCATCGTGCCGTCGATATCCGAACTGCAGCACCCCGGCCACCAGCAGATGGCCGACTCCGAAGGGAATGCCCATTTCCCACGGCGAGAATGCCCAATCGCCTCCCCCGAGCGCAAGACAGGTCGTCCCGGTCGCGAGATACCACACACCCACCCAGAACGTCCCGCGAGGCAGGAAGCGACGTGATGCGAACACTCCCAGGCTGAACAGCAGCTGCCAGAGGCCGGGCAGCATCCAAAGGCTCGCTGGTGCCGCGCGCATCAGCACCGCGGTGAGCAGGATGCCGGTCACGATCGCAGGCAGGAACTGCTCGACGGCGGAGTGAAGCATCTGCGTTGCCAGAGCCGAATGCAGTCGGCGGGCACGGGCAAGAGTCTCCACGGCGATGAGCGTGAGCGAAGCGCCGGCCGCGCCGACCCATAACCCAAGAAAGCGCAGGAAATCGTGCCACGGATCGATGCGCCAGAGCTGCTGCACCGCGGCGACGGCGAGCGCGAGAATTCCGGTGAGGGCGAGGGTCAGGGGCCCGTAGCCGCGGAACTCGACGGAGCGGGTCGCGTAGCCACGGATCGACTGAATTTCCGCCAGAGCTCGACGCACATCCGGCATGATCGACGCCTTTCAACTCCGAGCGCTCGAGGCTCATCATAGCAGCTCCCTTGCTAAGCTATCGTCTCCGGAGGTCTCGGGTCCGTGAAGCGCTTTTCTGTCCTCATTCGGCTCTGGCTTGTGTCATTCCTCGTGTGCGCGGCCGCCGTGGCCTTTTCCTTTGCAGAGCTCGATGTGACGGTGGCCGAGCGCCTCTGGAGAGTCGGTCGTCATCTCGGCGCGCTCAATACCGCGTTCGGCGCGGCCGTGATCCTGACTGTGGAATCAGCCGTGATCCTGGTGCTGATGCTTTCGCGCCTGCTGCGTGGTCATCTCTCGCGCTTCGCGGAGACTCTGGCGATTGCCTGTCTCGCCTCGATATGCGCCTACGGCATCAATGACCAAGTGCTGAAACCCTTCTTCGGCGTGCCGGCCCCTGAGATGGTGCGGGAGGGGGCAAGGCATACTTTCAACTGGCTGGCGAGCTCCGGCGAGATCAGCTTCCCCTCCGGTCACATGGTGCTGGCGGGCGCGTTTGCGGGTGTCTTCATGAGGCTCTACCGAAGGAGCATCCGGCCGCTGGCCGTGCTGCTGCTGCTGACGGCGGCTCTGCTGGTGCTGGGAGACTGGCATTTCATCAGCGATGTGATCGCGGGGGCGTTTCTCGGCCTATCCGCCGGGATTCTGGCCGGAGAAGTCTGGGCCGTTCACATCAAAGGGTGGGTAACGCCATGAGGCAGTGACACCGGGCGCAACGGTGGGCGCGCTCCGCCGTCGGAGCTGCCGTAGAGGCAAGGTCCACGGCCGATCAACCGCCGGGTTCTCTCGATTTGAATGTAAAGAAGGAGCGTAACAGACTGATATCGAAGCGGTTGAGGTGAGTATCGAGGAGCGCCGCACCCGTGCCGGGAGGCTTTGGGGGCCGCCGGCACGAGACCTGCGATTCGCCGCACGCTATGCTCGATCGCGTCCATTACGGAAGTACCTGCCCATGGTCAACGAAATCTTTCCCATCGATCTCCGTAAGCTCGTGCCACTGAAGCTCGATCCCGCCGTCACCGCATTGACGGACGCCCAGAAGGCGACGCTCAAGCACAACATTCAACTCTGTCGGGACGCCATAGTCTTCTTCACGGCGCTCGCCGGCGCGAAGGGCCTCTCCGGTCACACGGGCGGCGCCTATGACACGGTTCCCGAGGTCAGCATCATTCGCGCTTTCATCGCCAACGGCGCACCGATCGTGCCGATCTTCTACGATGAGGCCGGCCACCGTGTCGCGACGCAGTATCTGCTGAGCGTCCTCAACGGCGCGCTGCCGGCCGAAAGGCTGCTGCACTATCGCGAGTTCGACAGCGGCCTGCCCGGCCATCCCGAGACGAGACTTACCCCGGGAGTGGAGTTTTCCTCCGGCCGTCTCGGGCACATGTGGGCTTTCTGTAATGGCGTGGCCATGGCCAACCCCGACAAGGCCATCATCCTCCTAGGCTCGGATGGGAGTCAGATGGAGGGCGATGACGCCGAGGCGGCACGCCTGTCCGTCGGGAAGCAACTCAACATCAAGGTGCTGGTCGACGACAACAACGTCACGATCGCCGGCCATCCCCAGGAATACATGGTCGGCTACGACCTGACCCGCACTCTCTCGGGCTACGGGCTGCAGACGGACACCACGATGGGGGAGGATCTGGAGGCGCTGCATATCGACCTCTGTCGCGTCTTCTGCGGCCGGCGGCCGCACGCGCTGGTGATCAAGCGCCCCATGGCCCCCGGCATCGCGGGCGCGGAGGGCAGCCCGAAGGCGCACGAGGTGCTGGAGACCGAGCTCGCCATCCATTATCTCGAAGAGCGCGGCGGCTACGAGCGGGCGATCGAGATGCTGAAGGCGGCGAAGCCCGCGAAGAGCCCGCTCACCTACCGCGGCTCGAGCGGGGCGGGCAAGAACCGCGACGACTTCGGCAAGATCATCAATGAGCTCCTGGACGGCATGCCGGAAGCCGAGCGCGTGTCGAGCGTGCGGGTGTTCGACAACGATCTCGAGGGCTCACAGGGCCTGCATCACGTGCGCAAGGAGCACCCGGAGGTTTTCGTCCGCGGCGGCATCATGGAGCGCGGCAACTACTCCGCCGCCGCGGGCTTCGGGGCGGTCCCCGGCAAGCAGGGCGTGTACGCCACCTTCAGCGCCTTTCTCGAGATGTGCATCAGCGAGATCACCATGGCGCGGCTGAATTTCGCGAACGTGCTGGCGCACTTCAGCCACAGCGGCGTCGATGACATGGCCGATAACACCTGTCACTTCGGCATCAACAGCATGTATGCCGATGGCGGAGTGATGCCGGTGCACGACGCCGACACGACCCGTCTTTACTTCCCGGCGGACCAACACCAGTTCGCGGCCTGCGTCAAGCGCATCTTCAAGGACCCCGGGCTGCGGTTCGTGTTCTCCACCCGCGCGGCCGTCCCCGATATCCTCGGGGAAGACGGCAAGCCGCTCTATCAGGGCAAGCCGTTCGAGCCGGGCAGGGACTACCTGGTGCGCGAGGCCCCGCCCGGGGGCGGCTATGTCGTCGCGACGGGCGAGACGGTCTATCGCGCACTCGATGCGCTGATTGGCCTCAAGGAGCAGGGAGTCAAGGTCGGCCTGATCAACAAGCCGACGGTCAACGTCGTCGATCCGCAGATGATGCGGACGCTCGCCGGCGTGCCGTTCGTGCTGGTTACCGAGGGCTGGAACGTCAAGACGGGGCTGGGAAGCCGTTTCGGCAGCTATCTGCTCAAAGCCGGTTTCAAGGGGCGTTATGATCACATCGGTACCAACAGGGAGGGCTGCGGCGGACTGTGGCAGCAGATGGGCCACCAAGGCCTCGATCCGGGCGGCATCGTGAAAGCGATCAGGGGTCTGCTCTAGCAATCAGTGTCGGCGGCGAACGGACCTGCGCTACAATCCCCCGATGAGCGCGCCGAGCCCGCCACTCGATGCCGTCCGTCCCATAGGGCTCGAGGAGATCAGGGAGGCGCGTGCGCGGATTGCGGATGCGGTCGTGAGGACGCCCGTGTTCCGTCTCGAGCTTGGACCGGCCTACCCCGATGTGCGGCTGAAGCTCGAGAATCTGCAACCGACCAATTCGTACAAGCTTCGCGGCGCGGTCAACGCGGTCAGCCGGCTTCCCGAGAGCGCGCGCCGGCGGGGCGTGTGGACCATAAGCGCCGGTAATGCCGGCCAGGGAGTCGCTTACGCGGCGCGCAGAGCGGGTGTGCCCTGTTCCGTGGTGGTCATCGAGACGGCACCGGTATCGAAGATCGAGCGCATGAAGGCTCTCGGTGCGACCCTCATTCCGGTTCCTTATGCATCAGCGTGGAAAGCGCTCGATGAGCGCGCATTTGCCGGCGTCGAAGGTACCTTCATCCATCCGTTCGACGATCAGGACTTCATCGCCGGGCATGCGACTCTCGGGCTCGAGATCCTGGAGCAAGTCCCCAACGCGAGCGCGGTGATCGCCGCGGTTGGCGGCGGTGGCCTCGTGACCGGCGTCGCGAGCGCGGTGAAGGCCTTGAAGCCGGATGTCAAGGTATGGGGAGCAGAGCCCGAAACGGCGGCGCCTCTGGCGCGCTCGTTCGAGCTGCAATCGGCGCAAACCTTCAAGGAATGGCAACCCTCATTCGTCGATGGCGCGGGGGGCATGAGCGTCTTTCCCAGAATGTGGGAGCGAATGCGCACGACCGTGGACGGGGCCATTGTCGTGAGTCTGGAAGAAACCCGACGCGCATTACGAATGATCGCCGACCAGGCGCGTGTGATCGCCGAGGGAGCGGGGGCGCTGTCTCTGGCCGCGGCGCTGACCGGCCGTGCGGGCCGAGGGCCGATCGTCGCGATCGTCTCCGGCGGCAATATCGATCTCAAGAAGCTCTGCGATCTCATCTCGCGGGCCGAGTGATCCTGCGGGCGGGGGGCTGCGGCATTGGCCATCATCGACGTCCATACTCATGCCTATAGCCGCGAATATCTCGCGCTGCTGCGCACCCGGGGCGCTCCCTACGGCCTGAAGATGCGCCCCGACGGCAAGGAGGAGATCTTCCGCGGCGATACGCCGGTGGCTTTCCCGCAGCCCGGCCACTTCGACTACGATCTGCGCATCAGGGACATGGACGAGGGCCATATCGATGTCTCGATCGTCTCGCTGACCTGCCCCAACTGCTATTGGGGGGGTGAGCGGACCAGCCTGGAGGTCGCCCGTCAGTCCAACGACAGCATGGCGGCGGCGCAGAAGAGGTATCCGGGCCGCATCCTCTGGTATACCTCGCTCCCGTGGGAGTACCCGATGCGCGCGGTCGAGGAGTTGAAGCGTACCGTGGACAATGGCGCATCCGGTGTGATGGTGCTTGCCAACATTCAGGGCCGCAGCCTCACCGACCCTTTCTTCGGCCCGATCTGGCGGGCCATCGATGAGCGCAAGCTTCCCGTCCTGGTCCACCCCACCCATCCGCCGGGCGCGGAGCTGATGGACATGGACCAGTACGATCTTGCGTGGGCGGTGGGGTTCATGACCGACACCACGCTCTGCTTCGCCCGGATGATCTTCGACGGCTTCCTCGACCTCTACCCGAACGTGAAGCTGATCGCTTCCCACGGTGGTGGCACGCTGCCCTATCTGATGGGCCGTTTCGACAAGGGCGATGAGGTGGAGCTGCCCTCGCGCCGCCGGATCCAGGCGCGCCCGTCGGTCTATCTCAGGCGCATCTGGTACGACGGCATCTGCTACAGCCCGGAGGCCTTGAGCTATCTGATCCGCATCGTGGGCGCGGACCGAGTGCTTTACGGCACCGACTACCCGCACCAGGTCCACGACGTGGCGGGCATGTTCGCCAAGACGGAGGCGATGGATGCTGATCAGCGCCAGGCGATCCGCGAGGGAAATGCCAGGCGGTTGTTCGGCAGGTAGGCGCAGCGCTTTGAGTACCGAGCTCCTGTTCCGGGACGATGCCTATCTCAGGAACGCCACCGCGCGCGTCCTCGCGGTGCACGAGCGCGGTATCGAGCTCGATCGCACGATCTTCTATCCGCTCGGAGGCGGTCAGCCGGGCGATACCGGCGTGCTCGTGCGCGCGGGCGGCGAGCGGATCGTCATCACCGACACCCGCAAGGGCGGGGCGCCGGGCAGCGTGCTACATGTTGCCGCTCAAGATGCGCCAACTCCCGAAGCCGGCGAGTCCCTCGCGCTCGAGCTCGACTGGACCCGTCGCTACTCGCTCATGCGCCTGCACACGGCGCTGCATCTGCTGTCCTGCGTGGTCACGGCTCCGGTGACCGGCGGCAACATTGCCGCCGACCGGGCGCGCCTCGATTTCGACATCGACATGACGCTGCTTGACGCCGAGCGTATCACGCGTGAGACCAACGCCCTGATCGCCTCGGGGGTCGCCACCGAAACCGTCTGGATCACCGACGAGCAGCTCGATGCGCAGCCCGAGCTCGTGAAAACCATGAGCGTGCAACCTCCGCGCGGCGTCGGCCGCGTGCGGCTGCTGAGGATCCCCGGCATCGATCTGCAGCCGTGCGGAGGCACGCACGTGCGCAACATCGCGGAGATCGGTGGCATCCGGGTGACCCGCATCCGCAATGAAGGCAAACACAACAAGCGCGTGGAAATCGTGCTCGCATCCTGATGGTAGCTTCCCCCTATTGAGTCCGCGAGGAGCCCGTACATGAATAGCCGTCATCTCGTGCCAGGAGTCCTGCTGTTGCTCGGATCGTGCATCGCCGCCGCGGCGCTCGCCCAGAGCCCGCCCGCCGACGGCGCCAGGTTCCACGAGCTCGATGTCTCCGCCGGCCGCTGGGTATATCACGGCCATTTCCTCGGCGGTCCGGGAGCGCACCCGAGCCCGTGGACCTGGCACGAGGACTGTCACTGGTCCGACAATCAGGTGTTCATGCTGTGCAGTTTTTCCAACACCTGGGCCGGCCGACACGTCGACTCGGTGGTGATCGACACCTACGACCCGAAGAGAAACACATTCTGGCATTACGAGGTCTACAACACCGGCGGGTCCGCCGGCAAGCCGTTCGCATCGAGGATGCAGATCGACGGCACGAGGCGTACCGAAACCTGGACCGAGACCCGCAAGGGCAGGACCGTTCATCAGCGGATCGTTTACAGATTCACTTCCACCGACGCAGTGACGGTGCAGTTCCAGCAATCCAAGGACGGCACACACTGGATGACGACGGCGAGCGGAGCCGGAGAGAAGACGGGAGCTTCGACCGCGGTCCCCTTCCCCCCCAAGTGAGCATCGAGCCATGATCGTCGTGTTCGCCCATGCGCGCGTATTCGATGGCCTCTCCGAGCAGATCGCCGAAGACCATCACGTCGTGGTGGAGAGCGGCCGCATACGGGAGGTCAGCTCCAGCCCGCCGAGACTGCGCGAGGCTGTCGTCATCGACTGCGCCGGCCGGTATCTCATGCCCGGACTCATCGATGCGCACTTTCATTCCTACTCCCCGAGCTTCGATATCAGCGCGGGTGATCGGATGCCCGCATCTCTCATGGCGAGTCACGCCGCGAAGATTCTCGAGGGCACGCTCGCGCGGGGCTTCACGACCGTGCGGGACGCGGGGGGCGCGGAAATCGGGCTCTTTCTCGCCATCGAGCAGGGGCTCATCCGGGGCCCACGACTTTTTTTCGCCGGCAAGGCGCTCTCCCAAACCGGCGGGCATGGGGACATCCGGCGCGCCGAGGAGGCGCAGCCCTGCGGCTGTCACGGGTATTCGGGCGTGCTGACGAGCGTCGTCGACGGAGTCGATGAGGTTCGCAGGGCGGTACGTGAGGAGCTGCGCAAGGGAGCGCATCAGATCAAAATGTTCGTCTCGGGCGGTGTGCTCTCGCCGACCGACCCGCTGTGGATGCCGCAGTTCACCGCCGAGGAGATCAGAGCGGCGGTGGAGGAAGCCGGCACTCGTCGAACGTATGTCATGGCCCATTGCCACACCGACGAAGGCGCGGCCCGCTGTGTCGAGCTCGGCGTGAGGTCGGTCGAGCACGGCACGCTGATCCATCGTGACGATACCGCGCGCCGCATTGCCGGGTGCGGCGGCTTCGTCGTGCCGACGCTGTCGGTGATCGAGCTTTTGCAGCGCAACGCCGCGGCGGCGGGGATCTCCTCGGAGTCCCGGCAGAAAGTGACGAGCATCGGCGATGAGGCCTATCGCGCGATCGAGGTCTGCCGGCGCGCGGGTGTGAAGCTCGGGCTCGGAACCGATCTGCTCGGACATGCCTTTCATCCGCTGCAGGGCGGTGAGTTCGAGCTGCGCGGGCGAGTCGAGAAACCCATCGATGTGCTGCGCTCGGCGACCTCGGTCAACGCCGAGCTGCTGCAAAGATCAGGAGAGCTTGGGCAGATCACCCCCGGGGCTCACGCCGATATTCTGGTGCTCGACTCGGATCCCTTCAGGGACCTTGCGCTCTTTCGGGAGCCGGCCAAGATCCCGGTCGTCATGAAAGGCGGCGCATTCATCCGCAATGCGCTCTGAGGCGAAGCACGTGTCATGGTCCCTGATGAGCCAGGGGGCGCTATGCCTGCTTGCTTCCCAACGCTTTGAATCGGCCGGTCGCCGAGAGCTGCTCGCGGACGGATTGCGCGGTCCAGAGCAGGTTGCGGCGGGCCACGAACGGGCTCTTCGAGAGCTGCTCGAGCGAGCGGGCCGGGGCGAACAGGAATCCCTGCCCGGCGACGCAGCCCAGCTCGAGAAGCGCTGCGACCTGCGGCTCGAGCTCGATCCCTTCTGCCACGGTGTCCAAGCCCAAGGTTTCCCCGAGCGTGATGACCGCGCGGGCGAGATCCGGGCCGTCCTCGGAGCTCGTCAGGCCGGTGATGAAGGAGCGATCGATCTTCAGGATGTCGATCGGAAAGCGATTCAGGTAGGACAGGGATGAGTAGCCGGTGCCGAAGTCATCGATCGCAAGCTTCACCCCGAGCGCCTTTAGGCTGTGAAAGCGCTCGAGGTTGACCTCGGTGTTGTACATCATGGTGCTTTCGGTCAGCTCGATGACGAGATTGCCGGCCTCGAATCCCGAGCACTCGAGCGCCTCGAGCACATCGCGCGTCAGCTCGCCGTGCTGCAGGTGGCGGCCTGAGATGTTCACCGTGAGGCGCAATCCCGAGGCGCCGGCGATCGAGCCGCGCCAGGCGCAGACATCGCGGCACGCCTGCTGCAACACCCAGCGGCCCAGGGCCGCGATTTGGCCGCATTCCTCCAGCACATTGATGAAGCGGGCGGGCATCAGCACGCCCGCCTCCGGATGACGCCAGCGAACCAGTGCCTCGACCCCGAGCAGGGCCCGGCTGCCCAGATCCACGATCGGCTGATACTCGAGGAAGAATTCCTGGTTGGCGAGTGCGCGGGCGATGTCAGCCTCGAGCCGCACGCGCTCGTGCAGCAGCGTCTGCATCTGGGGCTGAAAGATGATGTGGCGGTTCTTGCCCGCCGCCTTGGCGTGATACATGGCCAGATCGGCGTTGCTGAGCAACGCCTTGGCCGAGCTGTCGATCGCGGAAAACGCCACACCCACGCTCGCCGTCACTCGAACCTCGCGGCCGTCGAGCACGAAGGGTGCCCCGAGCGACTTGATCAATGCATCGGCGATGCGCTGCACTTGCGGAGTCGTCCGGACGCCTTCCAGCAGCACGCCGAACTCATCGCCGCCGAGCCGCGCAACCGTATCCGAGGACCGGCTCGTCTGCACGATCCGCTGTGCGACCGCCTGCAGCAGCCGGTCGCCGGCATCATGCCCGAGCGAGTCATTGATGTTTTTGAAGTTATCGACATCGAGGAACAGGACCGCGGCGCAGCTCTCGCCCCGCTGAGCCCGGGTGAGCGCCTGCTGCACTCGGTCGCGGAAGAGGTTGCGGTTGGCGAGCTGCGTCAGTGGGTCGTGGAAGGCGAGTTGGCGCAGCTTTTCCTCGAGCATCTTGCGTTCGCTGATGTCACGGAAGTTGAGCGCCAGGCCCCGCACCGCCGGATCGTTGCTCAAGTTGCTGCCGACGCCCTCGATCACGCGGCCGGCGCGCTCGATCCGCAGCTCCACCGGACCCACCACCCCGGAAGGGGTCCGCGTGATCTCATCGAGAAAGGTCCGCAACCGCTCGCCGTCTTGGCCGCCCCATAGCTCCTCGAGGCTCTTGCCGGTGATCTCCACCGGCTTCATGCCGAGAGTGCGCGTGGCGGCGGGCGAGGCGAAGCGCACCACCCCATCGGTGCCGATGATCATGATGACATCGGAGGCGTTCGCGACCAGCGATGCGTAATGCTCCTCGGCCATGCGAAGCACCACCGCCTGACGGAACATGAGCAGCAAGGTAAGCGCGAACACGATGCCGATCATCAGCGTCGCCTTACCGCCGAGACCGCCGCCGCTGATATAGATGAGCACGAGAAAGGCCGCCGCCATGGCCGCGTAAGGCATCGAGCGCGCAAGCGCACCCGAGGTGCGCGATACCTGGCGGGCGGGTGTCGTCGCCGCTCGCATCTGCTCGCGTGCGGCGGCCGTGATCGGCAGATAACAGGCGAGGTAGAGGACGTCCTGGAGACCTCCCGGGAGGTAGTAGCCGCGCACCTTTGCCAGCGACCAGAGGATGTCGCCGAGAAACATGGTGGCGAAGCCGGTGAGCAGCAGCAGCGGAATGCGCCACCCGTTGGCGTTGTCCGAGCCGGTGAGCAGCAGTACGCCAAAGAGCAGCAGGCAGAAGCTGTCGAGTGCCAGATACGCTTCGCTCAGCGCTTCCTTGAGAAGCCCGAGATCCGCGTGAATGGCCGCCGGCTGGACCACGAGAAACCAGAAGAACGCACCGAAACCGACGACGAAAATGGCGGTATCCAGGGACAACTGGACCCATGGCACGCGCATCGCGGCCGCCCGGATCAACCACAGCGCCGCCGCCGCGAGTGGCAGATACCACGCGCAGTAGAAGAGGTCGGAAGGGCCCGGGAACGGATCGCGCCCGAGAAGCCAGAAGACCAGGCCGATCGAGTCACCGATGAAATACAGCGCGAGTGCGGCGGTCAGCGACCACCACGCCGAGCGCAGCGGACCGGAGGCCATTCGCCGCGCGGTCGGCGCCGCAACCACGAGGGCGACGAGCTCCGCCGGCATCTTGTAAAAGAGGCCGACGTAATAGATGACCTGGGGTCCACCGGCACGGCTCAGCATCCACACCGCGCCGATGGCGACATACACCGCGAAGGCGATGACGAGCCGGTCGACCCAGCTCGGCACCGCACGCGGCCGCGGCGGGCGGGCAGGTACTGCTGCGATGTGCATGTGCGTGTCTGAGTGCGTGCCCCGGGCACAAGATTCAGGCGCAGGCGCGATGCCGCCCAATGTGGACGCTAATGAAACCGAATGTACGGCAATGCCGGCGTGTCGGCGAGCGGCGACTCCGCCGGCGTGACGCAGTTCTCGGCACGCGCGCTGGCGTGTGCGCTCGCTTCACATCGAGCGGGTGTCGATGGGCAGCGGGGTCTTGGGGCAAGGCGACATCCGCCATCGCGCGCTGTATAAAAGGAGTAGAAGCGCGAGGTGCCCGTGAGCCCGAAGAGCCGATGCCTGTCGATCCTGCTGCCGCTTCTACTCGTGCCCTGCTCTCGAGCGCTCGCGGGGCCTCCATATCAGCTTGACGATCCGGACGTCATTCCATACCGCTGGCACGAGTTCTACCTCTGGGCCGGTGCCACCTCGTCCCCCGGGGTGGTGACTACCGACGGGCCGGCCATCGAATTCAACTGGAGCCTGATCCCTCACACGATGTTCCATTTCATCGCCCCTCTGGGAGCGTCGATTCCAACCGGCGGCGGACCAACCGCCTTTGGGCCGACAGATGGGGAGCTCGGGTTTCAGGCGCAATTCCTCCCGGAGACCCAGCACCGGCCGATGTTGGGAACCTTCATCATGATGGACTTGCCCTGGGGGGATGCGTCCCGGGGATTGGGAGCCGGAGGGCCATCCTGGAAGATCCCGCTTTACGCGAAGAAAACCTTCGGCGCCTGGTCGATCGACGGCGGAGGCGGGATTGACATCGGCGAGAAGGTCCCCGGAGGCAGGAACTACCCCTTTGGCGGGACGATCATCAATTACGAGTTGTCGCAGAGGTTGACTCTCGGGCCCGAGCTGTTTGCGCACGGACGCGCGACTTCCGACCCGATGCTCTCGCGGTATGCCGTCGACCTCGATTTCGGCGGCTACTATACCTTCGACCCGCAAAACCCGGGATTTCAGCTTTTATTCGCGTACGGCCACAGCGTCGCGGGCCAGACGGAGAACTACGCGTATTTGGCCCTGTACTGGACGTGGGGTCCACGATCGAGCACCGGCTAAGGAGTCAATGCTCAGATCTTGAACGTCGAGAGCAGCAGGCTCGTTTCGCTGCTCGACACCCCGGGCATGCGGCTGATCCTGGCCAACACGCGGTCGAAGGAGGCGAGGCTGTCGGTGCGCAGCTCCGCGACGAGATCCCACCTTCCGTTGGTGCTGTGCAGGCTCGCCACGGCCGGCTCGCCGCGCAGCGCCTGGACCACGGCATCGACCTGGTTGCCCTCCGCGGCGATCGTCATGAGCGCGCGGATGTGGTGCTCCTGGATATCGGGCTTCAGGCGCACGGTGTAGCCGACGATAGTGCCGTCGGCCTGCAGCCGCGCCATACGATTCTGCACCGTGCCACGGGCAACCCCCAGCTTCTTGGCAAGGGAGGCGACGGATGCGCGCGCATCGCCGCGCAGGAGGGCGAGCAGCCGATGATCGAGGTCATCCATCGCGGCACTCTAGCAAATCGTGCAGCCCGTCTGGCGATTTGATCAACCGCATGGGACTTTTGATCGATTTTCTGCCTATTTTTTAGCTCCGTCCCCGAGGATCATCATGAGCGTCTCTGGATAGCGGCATCCGCCCATCGTGTGCCGCCCTTCGTCGGGAGAACGATCATGGTTGATTTCATTGGCATCCGGCGCGTGCAGGAGCTCGTCGGGGACGTGGGGCCCGCGGCCTTCATCGCGGGGCTGGCGCGGGAGGTCGAGGCGGACTATCGGCGCTGGGCCGAGTTCGAAAAATCACCGCGGCACGCCACTCATTCGCCGCTCGGTGTCATCGAGCTGATGCCGGCGTGTGACGGCCGTCATTACGCATTCAAGTACGTCAACGGTCATCCGAAGAACACCACGAAAGGCCTGTTGACCATAACGGCCTTCGGGATGCTGGCGGACGTAGAGACGGGCTATCCGCTGGTGCTGTCCGAAATGACGCTGGCGACTGCGTTGCGCACCGCGGCGACGTCCGCGCTCGCCGCGCGTTGGATGGCACGGCCGGACAGCAGGGTGATGGCTCTGATAGGCAACGGGGCGCAGGCCGAGTTTCAGGCCATCGCGTTCCATGCGATGCAGGGCATCCGCGAGCTGCGGCTTTACGATACGGACCCGGCGGCAACCGAGAAGCTCCAGGGCAACCTCGCCAGGCTCGCTCTTGCGGGGCTGCGGGTCGTGCGCTGCCGCTCCACGGCGGAGGCCGTTCGCGGCGCCGAGCTCGTGACGACCGTCACCGCGGACAAGCGCAACGCGACTATCCTGACACCCGAGATGATCGTGCCCGGAATGCATCTCAATGCGGTCGGCGGCGATTGTCCGGGCAAGACCGAGTTACACGCCGACATCCTGCTGCGCGCCGATGCCCGCGTGGTCGTCGAGTTCGAGCCCCAGTCGCGCATCGAAGGCGAGATCCAGCAGTTGGCGGCTGACTTTCCGGTCATCGAGCTCACCGAGGTGGTCACGGGCCGCAAACCGGGCCGGGCCAATGCCGCGGAGGTCACCATTTTCGATTCGGTCGGGTTTGCGCTGCAGGACTTCTCGGCTTTGCGCTATCTGCATCGTCTGCATCAGCAGCGCCGCGGGAGGCACATGGAGATCGATCTGATTCCCGATCTCGAAGACCCGAAGAACCTGTTCTCAGTGCTCGACGGGACTCGGCCATCGCGGGGGTACGCGCCGCCGGTTGCCGAGCTAACCGCGTGAGCACCTCGTCCCGTATCGTAACCCTGATCGGCGCGCCGACCGATGTAGGGGCGGCCACGCGGGGTGCCTCCATGGGGCCCGAGGCCATGCGCGTTGCGGGAATTCAGCCGGCGCTCGAGCAGCGGGGGCTGCAAGTGGTGGATCGGGGCAATCTCGCGGGACCGGCGAATCCGCGCCAGGCACCCGTGGACGGCTACAGGAACCTGCAGGCGGTGCTTGAATGGAATCGCCTGGTGCACGAGGCGATCCATGAGGAGCTGTGCGCCGAGAGGCTGCCCATCCTGCTCGGGGGGGACCACTCGCTCGGTATCGGCTCGATCAGCGCCGTGGCGCGACATTGCCGGGAGACGGGCCGGAAGCTGCGGGTGCTGTGGCTGGATGCGCACGCGGATTTCAACACCGGCGAGCTTTCTCCGAGCGGCAATTTGCACGGCATGCCGCTCGCATGCCTGTGTGGCTTCGGACCGAAAGCCCTGACGGAGCTCGGCGGAGCCACCCCGAGCATACATCCGCAGTGGATCCGCCAGATCGGGGCGCGCAGCGTCGATGAGGGCGAGAAGCGCTTGCTGCACGATCTTGCCGTCGAGGTATTCGACATGCGCTACATCGATGAGATGGGCATGCGCCAGATCATGGAGCAGGCGCTCGCAGGTCTCGGTCGCGACACTCACCTGCACGTGAGTTTCGACGTCGATTTCCTCGATCCCGACATCGCGCCGGGAGTTGGCACGCTGGTGCCGGGCGGACCGACCTACCGCGAAGCGCAGCTGTGCATGGAAATGCTCGCCGATACGCGCCTGGTGCGCTCGCTCGATGTGGTGGAGCTCAATCCGGCCCTCGATGTGCGCAACGAAACCGCGGTTCTCGCGGTGAGTCTGCTCGAGTCGCTCTTTGGCAAGAGCACACTCGTGCGGCGCCAGGTCACCTCGCCGCCGCTCGATGTGGTCGGCAAGAGGCGCGCCACGACGGCCTAGGTAGCCAACATCGCTGTTGGTGATGACGCCGCGGTCTCGTAGCGTCGCTCGCAAGCGCGGAGTGTTCGATCCCGAGGAGCCGGATGACCAACTTGGGACGCTTGCTTTGACTCGCCTTTTGGCTCGCAAGCTCGATGTCCCCGTTATCGCCGCGGGCGGCATCATGGATGGGCGAGGCATAGCCGCGGCGTTGCACCTGGGCGCCGACGCAGCCCAACTCGGAACCGCCTTTGTACCAACCGATGAGTCGGCGGCGGATGCCGGGTATCGAGCCGCGCTGTTCAGCGCTGCGGCGAGCCATACGGTCATGACACGCGCCATTTCGGGGCGACCCGCGCGGTGTCTCGTAAATCGGTTCACCGCGTTGGGAGCCCGCGTCAGTCCAGGAGAGATTCCCTCCTATCCCATCGCATATGACGCGGCCAAAGCGCTCAACCGGGTCGCAAAGAGGACCCCTGCGCCGGCGCGCGGTCTTCCGGCCCCGTGCCGGCGCCGCTACGGACCACGTGCGGCCGGGTATGGTAGTTGCCTCAGGTCTGCGGGGAGCTGGCTGCGCGGCTGCGGTCGACGCAGCGCCTCGCGCAGGCGCCTTCGCCGCCGCGAAAGGAGGAACTCCATGGCGCAACTGGTCATTCGCTTTCTCGTCGGCGGGGCGATCGTCAGCGCGTTCGCGCTGCTCGCAGACCTGCTGCATCCGAAGGGCTTCGCGGGGCTCTTCAGCGCGGCGCCTTCCGTCGCACTCGCCACTCTGACGCTCACTGTTGCGAGCGAAGGTCGCCGCTACGCCGCAGTCGAGGCTCGTTCGATGCTCGCCGCAGAGGTGGCGTTTGTGGCCTATGCGGCCGCCTGCACCTACTGCCTGGGCGTGCGGCACACGAGGTCCGCCCCCACGGCCGTGTTGCTGCTCGCGCTTTGGGGAGCCGTCGCGGCGGCGCTCTACATGGTCATTCTTCGGTAATGGTCATCAAGCTGCATCTGGGCGCCGTGAAGCGGACGCGTCGGCAGGAGTACCTCACGCGGTTCGTTCTCGGCGGTCTCATTACCGCGATGACCGGTTGGCTGGCCAATCGATATGGCCCCGTTCTGGGGGGGCTGTTTCTGGCCTTTCCCGCGATTTTCCCGGCCAGTGCCACACTCCTGGAGAAGCACGAGCGCGCGAAGAAGCGCGAGGCCGGGATCGCGCCGACGATCCGCGGACGGCTGGCGGCCGCCCTCGACGCCCGTGGCGCTCTCATGGGCGCGATCGGCGGAATGGCATTTGCGGCGCTGGTGTGGAAGCTCCTGCCGCACAGCAGTCTCAGCGCGACTCTGATCCTGGCACTGGTGAGCTGGTGCGCGGTTTCGAGCTTGCTCTGGTACGTGCGTAAACATCACGCCTGGCTTCACTCGGTGACTCGCTGACACGCATCAGGCGATCGAGTGCGCCTGCGGCCGCCCGACGGGGTCTCCCCCATTGTCATGAAACTGTCATACAACCGTGGTCTACTTCCCGCTGTTACAAGGAGCGAGCCACCCCACGGTGTCGGCCGCAGACGACCACTATCATTTTCGAACGATCTGGATCTCAGACATCCACCTGGGCACTCCCGGGTGCCAGGCATACTATCTCCTCGATTTTCTGCGCACCCACAAGGCCAACACGCTCTATCTGGTCGGCGACATTCTGGATGGGTGGCAGCTGAAGAGGAGCTGGTACTGGCCGCAGGCGCATAACGATGTCGTGCAGAAAATTCTGCGCAGCGCGCGCAAGGGCACGAAGGTCGTCTACGTTCCGGGCAATCACGACGAGCTGGTGCGCCAATTCATCGGCCTGCACCTGGGCGAAATCGCCATCATCGAAGAGGCCATCCACACGACCGCGGACGGCAAACGGCTCTGGGTCGTGCATGGCGATCTGTTCGACAGCGTCATGCAGCACGCGCGCTGGCTCGCGCATCTCGGGGACTCGATGTACACGCTTCTTCTGAAGCTCAATCGCTGGCTCAACTCGATTCGTCAGGGCCTCGGGCTGCCGTATTGGTCCATGTCGCAGTACCTGAAGCACAGGGTAAAAAACGCAGTCAACTTCATCTCCGACTTCGAGCACGTGATGACCGAAGAGGCGCGCCGGCGCGGCTGCGATGGCGTCGTTTGCGGGCACATTCACAAGGCCGAGGTGCGCGAGATCAACGGCATCCTTTACTGCAACGATGGCGATTGGGTGGAGAGCCTGACGGCGCTCGCCGAGGATTTCGACGGCAAGCTGCATCTGATCCACTGGCGCGGCCGTCTGATGGCGCCCATGAACCTGGGCCGCATCGCGGACGAGCTTTCCGCGGTCGACTCGGTGCCGGTGTAATGCGCGCAACCTGACAGTCACAATCGAGGGGAACCGATGAAGATCATGATCGTCACTGATGCCTGGAAGCCGCAGGTGAACGGCGTCGTGCGCACGCTGCAGACCACCGCGCGCGAGCTGCAGGGGATGGGCCACACGGTCGATTTTCTCACGCCGCTGGAATTCTCCACCCTGCCGTGCCCCACGTATCCGGATATCCGGCTATCGCTCTTCCCGGGCGGTGAGGTCATGCGGCGCCTCTCGCAGTTCGATCCGGATGCTTTGCATATCGCGACGGAAGGTCCGCTCGGCATGGCCGCGCGGCGCTTTGCCTTGAGGCACAACCTCCCCTTCTCCACGGCCTATCACACGCGCTTTCCCGAATATGTGCGCGCGCGCACCGGAGTGCCGCTGAACTGGACGTATGCCTTCCTGCGCTGGTTTCATGGACCTTCCGAGTCCGTGATGGCTCCGACCGAGGTCGTGAGGCGAGACCTCGAGTCGCACGGATTCAGGAACGTCGTCACCTGGTCGCGCGGCGTCGATCTCGAGATCTTCAAGCCCCAGCACAGCGAACGGCTCAAGAGCGATCCGCCGATCTTCCTCTACGTCGGCCGGGTCGCCGTCGAGAAGAACATCGAAGCCTTCCTCGAGTTGGATCTGCCAGGCTCGAAGTGGGTTGCTGGCGTGGGACCCGCTTTGCAGGGCATCCGGGCGCGGTATCCAAACGTGAACTATCTCGGCGTCCTCGACCAGCACGAGCTCGCGCAGGTGTACGCCTCGGCCGATGTGTTCGTCTTCCCCAGCAAGACCGACACGTTCGGACTGGTACTGCTCGAGGCGATGGCCTGCGGCCTACCGGTCGCGGCGTATCCGGTGACCGGCCCCCTCGATGTCATCGGTGACTGCAAGAGCGCCGGCGTCATGCACGAAGACCTGCGCACCGCTTGTCTCGAAGCCCTGAAGCTGCGCCGCGAGGATGCCGCAGCGCATGCGCGCAAGTTCTCGTGGCGGGCCGCGACCGAGCAATTCGTCGCCCATTTGCATCCGCGCCTGCGAACCGCCAACGGGCCCGCACTGGCCAGCGCGAGTCGGGCTTGATGAGCGAAACCGATACCGAGTACTCGAGCGAGCGCAATCCACACAAGGGCAATCGCGGACTCACCCGCGCCTGGCACGCCGCCAGGAATTCCTGGAGCGGGATGGTGTTCGCGATTCGCGAGGAAAGCGCGTTCCGCCAGGAACTGACTCTGACGGCGTGCCTGATTCCGCTGGCGCTGCTGCTGCCTTTTGGGGCCGTCGAACGCCTGATGTTGATCGGTTCGGTGGTGCTGGTTCTGATCGTCGAGCTCGTGAACTCCAGCATCGAGGCGGCGATCGACCGGATTTCGTTCGAGCACCATGGGCTGTCCAAGCGCGCCAAGGACTATGGCAGCGCGGCTGTCACGCTGGCGTTGCTCACCTGCGCGATGGTGTGGATCACGCTTACCTGCCGCCTGTTCGCCGGCTGAGCCCTGTCGGGGCCCGCTTCCATCTGTGGCCTCGGATCGTGAAGAGGATCAAGACGAATGCGGCTGTGGAACAGACGGCGACAGCGATCACGGAGGCATCCGGTCTCAACGCCCCGCCGGTGAGCAATCGCGGACCGGCGATCGTCACGGCAAAGATTGCCTTGCTCGCGGAGCTCGATGTCGCCAGGCCGAATATGCCGCCGTTCGCGAAATTCCAGCCGAAGTGCAGTCCAATCGGCAGCCACAGATTACGAGTGAGCGCGTAGGCGGCACCGAGGAGCACACCGGCCTCGATCGCGATCGCCACCGCCGACAATAAAGTGGCGCCGGGGTTGAGCGTGTGCATCAGGCCGAAGATCGCCGCCGAGAGAGTGAGTGCGACCGTCGTGCCGCAACTGTCCTCCAGAATGCGGAATACACCGCCCCGAAAGGCGAGTTCCTCTCCTACCGCCCCAAGAAGCGAGGCGGAGAGAACCGGAATCGGGGCGTAATGCGCCGATATTCCCTGCAGGTGCGCTGCTCCGGCCGCGTGAATCAGTGCAAGCACGACGGTGAACAGCGCGACTCCAAGAGCGACGCCCGCCAAAGCTCGCCCTGCGCCAGGGGCGAGCTCGGTCGCCGTGCGGCGCTCCAGACCGCGAACGAGAGCGGCATAGACTCCGATCAAAACGAGCGCAAGCACGATCGACGCACCAAGCGCCGCCCAGTCGGCGACCCTCGCCGGCGAGTGGTGATACGCCCAGACAAGGGTGGGGTGCCCGCACAAATCCGCCCCGAAGAGCACGACAAAGAACACGATCAGTCTCACCGGCGCCCTGCGGTAAAGCGATGACCGACCACCGGTAGTCGATTCGATCGGAACGCTCATCTTTCTCTCTCCGCATGAATGTCTGTGCAATCACCGTCCAGCGCGTGCTCGGCATTGTAGGTGCCGATCGTTTCTCGATGGTTCGACGCAAATCGAATCGTAGTCGATCAATGGGCACCCGGATACCCACCCTCTTTGTCCTCGTGACTTTCATTGCGGTCTCGGGCGCCCGTATGCCGCGGGCTCGCGCCACCGACGTCAACTTCGGGGATACTTGGTTCAAGCAGAGAACACAGACGCTGTATGCCGCAGTGGCACCTGGCGACAAGGCAATATGTACCGCCGTGAAGGGGGCGGTTGGAAAATGATCGCGGCCCAGGTTACCGTTATAACGTCTTCATGCGCCATGGCTCGCTTTCTCCGCAACAGCATCCATACGATCGTGTTCGTTCGCGATCGTGCCGGGGGCGTCAAGGAGGCAATTGAGTTGCACGATTCCCCGCTCCGACGGTACCGACGGCCAAAAGTCGAAATCGCTCGCGGCCGGCCGTCATAGTCGCGATCGGCGCGTGGTGCGTCGATGGCGATCTTAGGAGATAAAGACCATGAGATTCATGATGCTGATCCATCACGACGAGGAGGCGCTCGCTGCCGCTCCCAAGCAGGAGCTCTGGGCCGATTTCGGCGCCTTCAACGAGGCTCTCGCGAAGGCCGGGGCGGGCTTCACCCCCGGAGAACGGCTGCAAGGCGGCAAGGTCGCGACCACCGTGCGCCTGCGCTCCGGCAAGAAGACGGTGCTCGATGGCCCATACGCCGATACCAAGGAGCAGTTTGCCGGCTACTTCATGATTGATGTGCCGGACCTGGACGCCGCGATCAAATGGGCGGAGCGCTGCCCGAGCGTCAAATACGGCGCGATCGAGATCCGGCCACTCTGGACCCGCGACTGATGGGAGGGGAGGCGAGCGAGGCGGCCAAAGCCGCCGAGCGCGTGGCGCGTGAGAGCTATGGCCGTCTCATCGCCTTTCTCGCCGCCCGCACCCGCGATGTCGCCGCCGCAGAGGACGCGCTCGCCGAAGCGTTCGTGGCGGCGCTTCGGGTGTGGCCCGTGGAGGGGGTGCCGAGAAACCCGGACGCCTGGCTGCTGACGGTCGCGCGCCGCCGCCACATCGACGCCGTTCGCCAATGGCAGACTCGCAGGGTCGGCGATGAGCCACCCATGCTGATGGCTGATGATGTGGAGGCACTTAGCGCCGCCTTGGAGGACATTCCGGATCCGCGCCTCGCGCTGATGTTCGCTTGCGCCCATCCGGCGATCGAGCCCGCCACGCGCGCGCCGCTCATCCTGCAAACGCTCTTCGGTCTCAACGCGGCTGAAATCGCGGCGGTGTTCCTCGTGTCGCCGGCGACCATGAGCCAGCGTCTGGTGCGCGCCAAGACACGTATCAAGGAAGCCGGCATTCCCTTCCGTATTCCCGATCGCGAGCAGCTGCCCGAACGCCTGGATGCTGTCCTGGAGGCGATCTACGCCGCCTATTCCAAGGCCTGGAGCGAGATCGGGGAGGTCACCTGTTCCGCCCTTGTGGGCGAGTCCCTATGGCTCGGCCGGCTGATCGTACGCCTGCTTCCGGAGGAGCCCGAGCCCAAGGGCTTGCTTGCGCTGATCCTCTACACCGAGGCCCGCAGGTCAGCCCGCCGTGGCCCTCAGGACGACTACATACCGCTCGAGAGGCAGAACGTGACTCTCTGGGATGAGGCGCTGATCAGGGGCGCCGAGACTCTTCTTCGCGAGGCCAGCGCCGGCGGCCCCTCCGGACGCTACCAGATAGAGGCGGCGATTCAGTCCGCTCACATTGCGCGCCGTCTTACCGGAATCGACAACCGGGCAGCGGTGGTCGCGCTCTATGATCACCTTCTGGCGCTGACCGGCTCGCCAGTCGCCGCCCTCAATCGTGCGGCCGCCGTGGGTGAGCTCGAAGGTCCGGCAGCCGGCCTTGCGGCACTCGATCCCATTGCCGCCGATCGGCGTTTCGCGGATTACCAACCCTATTGGGCGACGCGCGCTCACCTGCTGGCTCTTGCCGGCCATAAGGAAGAGGCGCGTGAGGCATTGACCGTGGCCGTCGGTCTTTCGACGGATTCGGCGGTTCGCAACTATCTGCGCAGCCTCATCGACAGCCGCAACGATGGATGAGCGAAGACAGGCGGATGGTGCGTAACCGGAACGCGGCGGTATGATGAGCGCTCGCGCGCGGTCTCTGCGGTAAAGGGCCGAGTGCCCGCCCGCCCCCGGCGAGCGCGGCGCGGCGTTGGCAGCGCCCGAAAGAGCGGCGGACGGGGCGCCTGATGCCGGTTCCTTCGATGCGCCGCAGAGTTCTTTCAGATCGGCAGGCCCAATATGAACAAGCAGTTCAACTCTCCACGCAGCGCCTGGGCGCCGATGGGGCCATTACTGGCGATCATCGCGTGCAGTTCCGCCATGGCCGCATCCGCAGGCTCCGGCAACTCCGCTCTCGCCCGGATTCGGCAGTACCGCATGGACAGAGAGCAGGAAATCTCACTCGCCCGAAGCGCGGCACCGCCTTCGATTTCGATGCATGCGACGGTCATGGTTCTCGGGAGCCACGGCTACGCGGTTGCAGTGAAGGGGAGCAATGGTTTCGTTTGCCTCGACGTGAGGTCCTGGGACAACACGGTGACGGTAAAGAGCGCCGATTTCTGGAACCCGAAGTTCCGCGCGCCGTACTGCTGGAACGCCGCGGGCGCCCGGTCGGTGCTCCCCCGCTATCTGATGAGAACCCAATGGGTGCTTGCCGGCGCATCCGAGGCTGAGATCGGCGATCGGGAAAAGGCCGCTGGGGCCGCAGGCAGGCTCGAGCAACCGGAGCCCGGGGTGATCTGCTACATGATGTCCAAGCGCGGGCGTTGGATCGGCAACCAGCCGGGTCCGTGGCGTCCGCATGTGATGTACTATTTTCCCCGCGCGCAAATGCCCGACTGGGGCGCCAACCTCCGGGGCGCTCCGGTTTTCGCCGGCGTCAACGAGAATCTTGCTGTGCTCATGGTTCTCGTGCCGGTCTGGTCCGACGGGTCACCGGCACCGAGCTTCAGATAGCGGGCTGACCGCGCGAGACCTTAGAAATCACGGGGTCTGTGGCACAAAGCTACGACAGACCGCACATGAGCGCCGCGAACGAGCCGAGCTCCGATCACAAGCTGACGCGGCAGCTGCGGCTGCGCGACCTGGTGTTCGCGCAGATACTGATGGTCGTCGGCAGCTCCTGGGTCGGCATCGCCGCCGGGGTCGGCTCGGCGCAATTCCTCGTGTGGTTACTCGCGTTCACGGCCTTCTACACGCCGATGGCGGTCGCCGTGTACTACCTCAATCGCGAGATGCCGCTCGAAGGCGGACTGTACTCGTGGGCGCGCCGCTCGTTCGGCGATGCGATCGGATTCATGACGGCGTGGAACATCTGGGCCTACGCGCTCGGCGCGATCGCCACGATACTGTTTCAGATTCCGAGCGAGATGTCCTACATGATCGGGCCGGCCGCTGCCCGACTGCCCGATGATCACCTGTTCGTCTATCCGCTGCTCGCGGCGATCGTGGCGCTGCTCACCCTCAGCGCGGTGCGCGGGCTGGGGCTCGGCAAGTGGATCCATAACCTCAGTGGCGCGTCGGTGCTGGTGGTGTTTGCGCTCCTGATCGTGACGCCGCTTTGGGCATGGTTGCACGGCGCGAGACTACACTATGCACCGTTCGCGCTGCATTTTCCGCATAACGACGCCACGTCGCTGTCGCTGGTCGGACAGGTCCTGTTCGCCGCGGCGGGCCTCGAGTACATCGCGATCATGGCCGGCGAGACCCACTCTCCTGCCCGGGCGATCGGACGGTCGGTCGTGATCGCATCGCCCATCGTCCTGCTGATGTTCGTGCTCGGCACGGCAGCGGTGGTCAGCATTCACGGCGCGCATCCGGGGACCGTGATCAATTACGTCGCCCCAATCCCGCAAACGCTCTCTCTGGCGCTCGGGACGGGCGGTCCGGCCGCGGCGGTCGGCAAGCTCGCGATCCTGCTGCTGCAGATCCGCATCCTGGGCGCGGCCAGTTTGCTTTACACCGGCGCGACGCGCCTGCCCATGGCGGCCGGCTGGGATCACCTGATTCCCGCGTGGTTCAACGAGCTTCACCCGGTTCACAGGACGCCGGTGAACTCGATCTACGTGACCAGCGCAATCATCGTCGCCATGCTGGTGCTCGGCAGCGCGGGGGTTCGCGCGGCGGAGGCGTTCGGTGTGCTGAACGATGCCAGCAGCGAGTTCTACGGGCTCGCGTATATGGCGATGTTCCTGATCCCGCTCTGTGGCGCCCGCGGCGTTCGCTCGCGGCTGCCGGGGGGCGTAGCCGTCGCCGGCGCCATCGGCGTGCTCGCGATCCTGTTCATCCTGGCTTTGAATGCGTACCCGTTCATGAGCGCGGTGCAACCCGGCCGGTTCGCGGCAAAGGTCATCGGTACGACGCTGCTCGTGAACGCGGTCGGATGGATGTTCTATCGCTCACGGAGGCGCGCCGCCGCGGCGAGGGTCTGCTCGAGCACCGGCTAGCGATGCGCGCAAGATTGCGCGCTTCGTGATCGAGATCCAGCACTCCTATACAATGTGCCTCACTCCCGGCCGCGGAGCAAGGGCGGTCACGAGCCGCGGTTGACGGCTTTACTCGAGGGCTTCGCCATGAAACGTTTGTTGTTGGGTATCCTCCTGATGAGTGTTGCCGCTTTGCCGGCGATGGCCGCCCTGAGAGAGGGCGACTTGGCTCCCCGCTTCACGGCACAAGCGTCTCTTGCAGGCAAGACGTTTACGTTCTCGCTCAGCAAGGCGCTGAGCAAGGGCCCCGTCGTGGTTTACTTCTACCCCTCCGCGTACACCGGAGGCTGCGACATCGAGGCGCACACCTTTGCGCAGGACAGCGGGAAGTTCGCGAGCGCGGGCGCCACGATCATCGGTGTATCGCTCGACAGCATCCAGCGCCTCGATGACTTCTCCGCGGATCCCAAATACTGCGCGGGCAAATTTCCCACCGCGTCGGACGTCGGGGGCGCGATCTCGAAGTCCTATGAGGTCGCGGTTCACCAGGGACCGCCGGGTCTCAAGGATGTGCGGGGTATCGAGATCGGTCACGGGTTCGCGGACAGGACGACTTTCGTCATCGCCCGCGACGGCAAAATCGTGAGCGTGATCAGCAAAGTCTCACCCGCCGAGCACGTCGCGAAGGCTCTGGAGGTCGTGCAGCAACTTCAGGGGAAATCGCGCGCGTGAAGGATTTCAGTAACCGTTCACGTTTGAGGACGCGCATTGCGAAGCTCGGGGCCCGGCGGTGAGCGGATTGCGAGAGCGAGCGGGCCATGGCGACTCATAGCTATCGGTTGGTGAATGTCTTCACGCGCGGAACGGAAGTGCTTTCCGGCAATCCGCTCTGCGTGTTCGAGAACGGCGCCGCATTCGACGATCTGACGATGCAAGCGCTCGCCAGGCAGTTCAATCTATCCGAGACGACATTTATCCTGCCCTCGAGCCACGCTCACGTCCGCGTCCGGATTTTCACGCCGTCCTACGAGATGCCGTTCGCAGGACACCCCACGCTCGGCACCGCGCAGGTCTGCCGCGCGCTCGGACTCGGCGGAAATGAGCTGATGCTGGAAATGAAAGCCGGCGTCATTCGCGTGACCGCAGAGGCGGCGGACCGCTGGACGCTTCAGGCCAATCCACCGCGCTGGCGGGAGGTTGCGGAGCCGGTGGGGGTGATCGCGGCGATGCTCGGCCTCGAGCCGCGGGACGTCGGGGAGCGTCCGCTGTGGGTGAGCACCGGCCGCGAGCAGTTGATCGTGCCGCTGACGAGCGCGGACGCAGTCCGCCGCGCGCAGCCGCATCCGGAGGCGTTGGACCGCCTCAAGAGCGAGGAGGGCGGAAGCATGGCGTATGTGTTCGCGCCCCGAAACACTGCTCAATCGAGACGCGGCTCCGCGCTCAGCGCCACGGCCGAGCGGGAGTTGCTCGTAGCGCGATTCTTTTTCCCGCAGGGACCGGCGGTACTGGAGGATCCGGCGACCGGGTCCGCCACGGCCAACCTCGGCGGGTGGTGCATCGCGCTCGGGCACGGCTTGCCCTGCCGATTCGAGATTGCGCAGGGGGAGCAGGCCGCGCGTCCTTCGGTGCTCCATCTCGATGTGGATGCCGATAGGCGGGTGTTCGTCAGTGGCCAGGTGGTCGAGCTCGGGCGGGGAGCCATCACGATTTAGGATCGAGTATGCAGATCAATGATCGCGTTTTCGTGGTCACGGGCGCCTCGTCGGGGATCGGGCTGTCGACGGCGGTCGCGCTGGCCGATCGGGGCGCGAGGGTCGCGCTGCTCGCTCGCAGCGCCGAAGCGCTGCAGGCCTTGGCGCAGCGCCTTCCGGGCAGCTTGCCCATCACCGCGGACATGACGCAGTTTGATACCGTGCGCAAAGCCATTCGAACCGTGCATGAGCACTATGGGCGTCTGGATGGACTGGTGAATAACGCGGGCCGCAGCTATGCGGCCTCGGTGGAGGAGATCGATCCCGCGGTTTTTGATGAAATCTTCCATCTCAATGTATTGGGACCGATCGTCGCGATGCAGGCCGTGGTTCCGCTGATGCGGGCCCAAGGCGGTGGAAGCATCGTGAACATCAATTCGGGTACTGCATTCATGACCGTTCCCCAATACAGCGTTTACTCTTCGTCGAAGCGGGCGCTTCTCGGATTCAGTCTGACGGCGCGCGCCGAGCTGGAAAAGGATCGCATCGTGGTGAGTGAAATCTATCCCTTCATCACGGCGACCAACTTCGGCAGGAACAGGATGGGCAATCCGGCCGGTGGCGGGCCGTCATCCAATTATGCCGAGGGCGACAAGCCCGAGTTCGTCGCGAGCCTCGTTGTGCAAGCGATCGAGGAAGGACTGGCTCAGTATTTCGCGAACGAGCGGCTTCGTAAGATGGCCGGAGCCGCGGGGTAGTGTAAGTCCTCACCGCCCGGCTGGGCAGCACTACCACCGTTGCGGCATCGGATTTCCTGACGGCGCGCCTCCGACGGCAATGACGTTCGCGCAGGTGTTGTGCTTCACGAATTGCGGTCGCGAGGGGCCGAGACATCGGCAACGCCCGCATATCGATTCGAGCCAAAAGACAGCGGCGCGATCGAGTCGAGGATGGAAGGTGACGGCTTCTCAGCGGTCTGGAATCAAGCCATTGAAACATAAAGAATTCCTATTGCCCGGGAGAGGGGTGGAACGTAAGCTACCCGCGTATGAGGTATATCGAGGCAAGCCTGATTCCCGGAGAGACCGTCGTCTACCAGACGCGTCTGCATTGGATCGTCATGCTTCGACACATTCTCCTCGGATTGCTGCTGCTTGCCGGCTCGGGGGCACTGCTGAGCTACCTGCTCAAGCAGCCGCGATTTGAAAATGCCGGGGAACATCTTGCGGAGGGTGGCGCGGTCGCTCTCCTGGCAGGCGCTATCGCGGCGATTGTCGCGGGCGTGGCGCGGCGAAGCGCGACGGAGATGGCGGTCACCACTCGCCGTGTCGTGGTCAAGCAGGGACTCGTGGGCCGTAAGACGATCGAGCTGCTGCTGAACAAAATTGAGGCGATCGAGGTCAGTGAGCCCATGTTCGGCAGGATGTTGGGCTATGGAAGCATTACCATGGTGGGAACAGGTGGCACCTCCGAGCCCTTCCACAAAATTGCGCATCCGCTGCAATTTCGTAGCGAAGTGCAACAGCAGCTCGAGAGGCTATCCACGGGCCCGGCGTTGTAGGCACATGGCATCGAGTATCCGCCCGCGTCTAATTGCGAAAGCAGGAGCAGAACCCATGATCCGTAAAGCCAAGGCACTTTGGCGCGGCACCGGCCGCGCCGGCAAAGGCGAGTTGTCGAGTGATTCCGGCGTTCTCGCCGCGACCCCGTATTCGTTCAAAACCCGCTTCGAGAGCGAGAAGGGCACAAATCCCGAGGAGCTCATCGCGGCGGCGCACGCGGGCTGCTTCACCATGGCGCTTGCCTTCCAGCTCGAGCGCGCCGGATACACACCCGCGGAGCTCGCTACCGAATCGGCGGTCACGCTGGAGGCCGAAGGTCAGGGGTTCAGGATCAGCCGCTCCGCGCTCACGCTGCGCGCCAAGGTTCCTGAGTTGAATGCCGAGACGTTCGCGCGGCTCGCGGGTGAGGCGGAGAAGAACTGCCCGGTCTCGAAGCTCCTGAAGGCGGAGATCACCCTCGATGCGAAGCTCATCTGAGGCCCGGGTCGGACTGCAACGGCACCTTTGCCGATTCGAGTGGCTCATATCGGAAGCCCGGCTCTCCGGCGGGGAATAGATCTTCGGCAATCCCTCGGCGCCTGGCTTCGTTCGGATCGGTGTGCGCTGCGCTCATGGGCTCGCCCGTTGCGACCGTACGGGATCGGTGAGGAAGGCGATCCTGAATAGCACGGATTAGCAGATCGAGGCATGGTGCTCGAGTCGGGCCTAATGCAGGCCGGCGTCGAGCCGAGGGATCAGGGTGCCAAAGGAAAATTGCGCAGCAAAACGCCGCTGAGAAGCGGATGATCATCGGCGCGAGTGGCAATCGCGCGCAGCCGCGGGCACTGCTCCGCAAACCAGACGCGTCCGGGCCGCCAGTGCGTCATCACCGCGACGTAGACATCGAGCGCAGAGAAATCCGTACCGAGCGTCCAGCTGCCCTCGCTTACCTGCGAATCGAATTCTCGCCACAACCGCTCGCGATAGGTATCGGTCGCTGTTTTCAGAGACTTCGCGTCCGCGCCAACCCAGCGCTCGGGATAGTCCCCATACGTGAAGGTAGGATAGACGTTCGCGGCGATCCAGATGAGCCGACGCAGGAAGGTCGGCCTGAGGGGCGTTCCGGGGGGCGGCGCGAGTCCGGCCTGCGGGTGACGCTCCGACAGCAGCAGCGTGATGGCGGCACTCTCGGTCATCACCGTGCCGTCTGGGAGGAGGAGTGTAGGAACCTGTCCGAGCGAGTTGACCCGCAGCAGCCGATCGCGTGCCGCACCCGGCCGATCAAAGCCGGTCACGTCCTCGATGGCTACTGGCGCCGAACATAGCGCCAGCATGGCCTCTGCGAGCGCAGAGCCCCAGCCGGGAACGGAAAACAGGGTGTACGAGCCGGATAGTCCCATTGGTCTGCGTCACCGATCGAGGCGGCAGGACGATCGTACCTTGCGCTGCTGTCCGTTGCAGCCATATACGTGCGCCCCTTCCTAGGCGACGGCTTGCTCGATCAGCGGCACAACGGCAGCGAGATTGGCGAGGAGATCTGCCGGGAGCTGATAACGTTGCAGGATGTACTGGGGATCATTGTAGGCCGCCCAGGTTCTTCCGTCGGACGCCTGCCACGCGAGCAGTTTGAGTGGAAGATCAAGACCGGCCGCCGGCGCGGCGAGCATCAGCGGCGTGCCCGCCTTGGGGTTGCCGAAGATCAGCATCTGCTGCGCAGGCATCTGCAGTCCCGCCCGGGCAGCATCAGCGCTGAAATCGATCCGAGCGAAGACGAGGATTCCTCGTTCCCGCAGCAGCGCCTCCAGACGGTCGATGGTGGTCGCCACTGAATGCTGTGAGGGCAGTTGCACCACACCCGGAAAGCCGGCAGCGAAGCTCATGAGTGGTACTCCGCGATGGTGAAGCGCAGCATAGCGCGTTTCACTGCGATGGCTAGCCAGTCACCGCTGGGAGAAGCAGCCTACGCGGATGAGACAGGGGCTACCGCAGGCGCAGTTTCCGGGTCATCTTGGCGTCCGCCGCGACGCCACTCGCCTTCCGGGTCAACGAGCCACCAGGCGTCGTCCTGCAGTTCGCCGTCCTCGCCGTAAAGCTGCACATTGAGCACGGGTGAACCGCGTTCGCGGGATTGTTCGAGCAGCATCTCGCAGGTGAGCAGCCAGACTCGAGAGTTGTCTTTCCAGGCACACCATGCGCGGTTCTTGCGCATGGCCTGGAAAATGACGCCCTGCAACGCTGCAGGCATCGCGCGCTGGTCGCGAAGCATGTAGCCATCCGGGTTCACAATCCCGGATCGCAAGGCAAACGCAACGAGCAGTCGCTCGACTCTTGAGGGTTGCTGGATGGCACGTAGCCTTACTGTCTCCATATGCAGACATTCAAGCGCCCCACTCGTCGCGCGGTCCGAGAGGCAAATCACAACTTTCCCGCGGTAGCGATTTCTCGGCCCCGCAAGAGTTGTCATAAGGTCCGTACAGCCAGATATGTCGCATGGATTGCGATCTTGGAGGCTCAGCCGAATGACCTGGGACGAAAGCGAGGCAAGCAGTTTCTCTCATGCAACACCCGCACCGGCGGCCAATCGGGAACGTGGGACGGTGTAGATCCCCGATACTCCTGGAGCGGGTTCCGCCGCGGACACCACGAACCGCTTCCAACCGCGCACCAGTTGCTCAAACTGCGCGACAGGCACGGCCTGGCTGAAAAGAAACCCCTGAGCCTCGTCACAACCCCGCTCACTGATTAATCGGAGCTGCTCGCTCGTCTCGACGCCTTCGGCGATGACCCTCAACCCGAGGCTCTTCGCCAGACCCACTATGCCGCTGACCAGGCGGCAACTCTCCGGATGCGCCGCCATTTCCTTCACGAAGGACTGGTCGATTTTGATCTTCTGGATCGGGAACCGTCTCAGGTAGTTGAGCGAGGAGTAGCCGGTACCGAAGTCATCGATCGAGAGACGGATCCCCATCGCATTCAGCTTCCTCATGACATCGACGCTCGCCTCCACGTCTCTCATCATGAGGCTCTCGGTGAGCTCGAGCTCGAGTAACCTCGGGTCGATCCGGCAGGCGGCAATCATCCGTGCGATGCGCTCGACGAAGTCCTTCTCGTGGAACGGCACGGTGGAGACGTTCACGGCGATTGGAACGGCGCGAAAGCCGCTCTTCCCCCAGGCAGCCAGCTGGCGCACGGCCTCTGCCGCTACCCACTCATCGATTGCCCGGATGAGGCCGCGCTCCTCGGCGATCGGAATGAACGTCCCCGGCATGATCAGGCCTTGCTGAGGATGGTTCCAGCGGATGAGCGCCTCCGCTCCGGCGAGCTCGCCGGTCGCCACGGAAATCTGCGGCTGGTAATGGAGCACGAACTCCCCGCGATCGAGGGCCCCGCGCAGCGCGTTCTCCATCGACAGCATGTTGAGCGCGCGCCTGTTGAGGCTTCCGGTGTAAAAGTGAAAGCGGTCGCGGCCGTCCCCCTTGGCCTGGTACATCGCGGCATCCGCGTTTCTGAGCAGTTCCCGCGCTTCGCGGGCATCGCTCGGGAACATCGAGATACCGACGCTCGCGGTGACGGTGATGTCGTGGCCCTCGAGCTCGATCGGCGACTTGAGCGCCTGCAGCAGCTTGGTGACGCAGGCGGTGGCATCCTTCGCATCGTGTAAGTGCTGGAAGATGACCACGAATTCATCGCCTCCCATCCGGGCAACCGTGTCGTCCTCGCGCGCAGCGCCCGTGAGTCGCTGCGCCAGCTCCTGCAAGAGCGCGTCTCCGGCGTTGTGACCCAGCGAGTCGTTCACCTCCTTGAACCGATCGAGATCGATGAAGGCGACTCCCACCTGCGTTCCCGCACGTTGTGCCGCTCTGATCGCTTGTTCCAGCCGGTCGATGAGCAGCACGCGATTCGGCAAATTGGTGAGCGCATCGAATCGCGCAAGGCGGGTGACACGCTCCTCGGCCGCCTTGCGCTCGGTGATGTCGGAGAAGATCCCGACGTAATGGGCGGTCGATTGCTGCTCATCCTTGACCACACTGATCGACAGCCATTCGAGATACAGCTCTCCGTTCTTGCGGCGGTTCCAGATTTCCCCGCTCCAGGTGCCTGTCGCGTGAAGTGTGTTCCACATCGTGGAGTAAAACCCCGGCTCCTGCCGGCCGGAGTGCAGCATCCGCGGAGTGCGGCCGACCGCCTCCTCGGCGATGTAACCGGTGATCCGCTCGAACGCGGAGTTCACCTTGAGAATCCGTTGCTCGGGATCGCAGATGAAGATGCCCTCGACGCTGTGCGAGAGCACGTTCGCCCAGAGGCGCAGCTGCTCCTCGGCGGCGAGTCGCTCAGTGACCTCCTGCGCCATGGCCAGCACGCGCGTCACCTTGCCGTTCGAGTCGCGCATCGCCGTGTTGAACCACTCGCACCAGATCGTGCGCCCATCCTTCGTCAGAATCTCGTTCACCACGCGAATCGTCTCATCGCCGGCCGATTCCCAGCTGAGGGCGCCGCGAACATGCTGACGGGCCTGCGGCGGGATGAGAAACTCGTAGGGCGAGCGACCAAGAGCCTCCTCGGATCGATAGCCGAACATCCGCTCGGCGGCGGGATTCCACGAACGGATGGTCATCTCGGGTGTTGCATCCGAGATGACGAGCGCCATGGGCATGCGCTCGCTTTGCAGGTGAAGCTCCCTTTGCAGCCGGTCGCGCTCGGTCGTCGCCTGATCGCGTCCCATCTCGGCGCGCACTCGAGCGGTGATGTCGCTGAAGATGACGATCCGCTCATGGGTTGCGAGGGCCGTCCGGGCTTCGACGACGCGGCTGGCGCCGTCCTTGCGGCGGATTCGGCCGATGACCGGGGGGGATAGCGCGCCGTCGGCGACGCCCACGAGGGACTCGCGCCATCGCTGCAGGATGTGCGTGCGATAGGCTGGATCGGGGAAGAGCCGCTCGAAACATTCGGCAAGTCTCGGGACCTCCTCGCGCGCGTATCCGAACAGCTCGACATACGCCGGATTGACGGCGAGGACGTTGTCGGCATCGTCCACGATCGCCATGGCTGAGGGTGTCGCCGAGAACACTCGCGCGAACCGCTCCTGCAGCTTCCCGTCATTCTGTCGGGCGTGCTCGAGAGCGGTGCTCTCGATGAGGTGGCCGCGCGCCTGGCTCGCGCTGATCGCTGGAGTCTCAGGTCCATCGTGTCGTATCGATTGAGGTTCGGAACTCAAGTTAGCCCTGTTACCTGCCACCACGCCGGTGGCCTCTCGCTCTTGAGCGCAGGTATAGAGGACTGGCTGGCGCCGTGGCGTGATTTGCGTCGCTCATGGTGTGGCTATCCGCCCGGAGTGCGGAAAGTACCTACGATTCCCTGAGGATTTCAGCCTCCTAGAAATCCATTACCCGCAGGACGGTGTTCCCTTTCCAGAAGACCCGCCTTCATAAAACCGGTATTGCGGGATTTGAGATGGTTATGGGAGGATTGATGCTCATAGACCCTGAAGGGCGGCGGTGAGCCTCTTGGATTTGTCAAGCGGACTGGATCGAGTACCGCCCTGGGGGCTCGCGTCGGGACCGCTCTGGTCCTCCGATCTGAATCGGGTGTACATTTGAGCCGTTAATAAGAAGAGGCCAGGGGGTACGATGGGAGCGTCCGAGATAGTCACGCCGCCGCTGGGCGGCTGCGTTTCGCCCGGTCTCGCCGATTACCGGCGGCGGGATCGTGACTTCTTGGCGGATGAACCGCGACCGCGCACTTTTGTATGCGGCCTGAGCCGATGGCGGATTGCGGGACATCCGCGAAGCCGCTCTGCGGATGCGTGAATTCGTCGTCACCTGCGACTTCGCCAGGCTGCCGTGACCCCTATGCCCAATCTCAATCCGCTCATCACCTTCCTCGGCTTCACGTGTCTGCTCATCGCCGCCGCCTACGGCACGCTCGCGCTGATCGCCGTACTCGCCTGGCAACGCCGCCGGACACAGACGGATGCTCAACGACTTCCACCGGTGTCGGTGCTGAAGCCGCTGTGTGGTCCCGAGCCGGGTCTGTACGAGAACCTGCGCTCCTTCTGCCAGCAGGACTATCCCGAATATCAGATCGTGTTCGGTGTGCTGGATCGGCGCGATCCGGCGCTGGCGGTGGTAGCGCGTTTGAAGGCGGAATTCCCATCCCTTCCGATCGAAGTCGTCGTCAATCCGCAGCAGCATGGCAGCAATTGCAAGACCAGCAATCTGATCAACATGGTGGCGCGGGCCCGGTATGATGTGCTGGTGATGGCCGACAGCGATGCCTGTGTCGTGCCGGACTATCTGAGCATCGTTACGGCTCCCCTTGGGGATGAGGCCGTGGGTCTCGTGACCTGTCTGTACCGAGCGGTGCCGACGCGACCCATTTTTTCGCGTCTGGGAGCGATGTACATCAACGAGTGGTACATGCCCTCCGTGCTGATCGCGTGGCTGTTCGGCTATCAGGGTTACGTTTCCGGCCAGACGCTGTGCGTGCGGCGCGACACGCTCCAAGCGGTCGGCGGTCTCGAGGCCATTGCCAATCATCTTGCCGACGATCATCAACTGGGCGAGAGGGTTCGCGGACTCGGACTGCAAATCGTGCTCTCGCCGTACGTGCCGAGCGCGGAACACCACGAGCCGAGCTTCGGGTCCCTGAGCTGTCACGAAGTGCGGTGGATGCGCACTCTGCACGTTCTGCGACCGCGCTCCTTTCCCTTGATCTTTCTGACTTTCAGCCTGCCGCTGGCGCTCTTGGGGATCGTGCTCGCGACCGGCGCTCAAGTGCTCACCACGCTCGCCTGGACGTTCTTCGGAATCGCGGTTGCCACGCGGCTGGCTCTGCACTTTTCCCACCGCTTCCATGCCGATCGCCCCCCGTTCTCCGATCTCTGGCTGGTGCCTGCGCGGGACCTGCTGCTCTGCTGGGTCTGGTGCAGGAGTCTGTTCACTTCGCGCATCACCTGGCGCGGCAACCAGTTTGACGTCGATGCCCGCGGCCTCATGCACCGACTGTCGTGACCCTCGTACACCTCCCTCGGCTTTGCTCATAATGCCGCCCAATCGCTGAGCGAGGATCGGGTCTGAAAATCGCAGGGTATATCGGAGGCCTGCTCGGGCTGGCCTTGCTCGTTGGGCTTTTCGTCCGGGCAGACTTCGGTGCCATGTTGCAGACCTGGGATCTGGCCGGGTGGAGGCTGCTTTGGCTCGTGCCCTACCGGGCCGGCTTCTTCCTGCTGTACGCGATCGGGTGGCGCGAGCTCCTTCGCCCCTATGATCCGAAGTCACGCGCGGGAATGGGCTACGTGTATTGGGTGACGACGGTGCGCGATGCGATCGATCGGCTCCTGCCGGTGGCCAGTGTCGGCGGCGGCGTGGCGGCCATTCGCCTGATGCGGTGGCGTGGCCTGCCCGCGACTCCCGTCGCAGTCAGCGTCATCGTGGAGATTCTGCTGACTCTGATCGTGGTGTACGTATTCACCGCGATGGGTCTGCTGCTGATGCTTCACTTGAGTCCGATAGGCCGCGATTACCACCGATTGCTGCTCGCATTCCTGCTCAGCCTGCCGGTCCCGGCCTGCACGCTGGTGATGCTTCGATACGGCTCAGTCTTCAAACGTCTGCACCGCCTCGTGCGTCCCATCGTAGGGGCACGAGTTCTTGCCGAGGGCGCCGAATCGCTCGACGAGGCGCTGCGCGCCTCCTTGCGCAGGGGATGGGCGCTGCTCCTTGCCGGCGGGCTACAACTCGTAGCCTTCAGCTCTGCGTCCTTCGAGATCTGGTTTGCGCTGCATCTGTTCGGTCATCCCATCGGCGCCGAGGCTGCCGTCGCGCTGGAAAGTCTCACGCAGGCGGCTCGCTATCTCGCATTCATCGTGCCGGCTGGCATCGGCGTGCAGGAAGCCGGCTTCGTGCTTTTCGGTCACATGCTCGGAATCGGTGCCGACCTGGCCCTCGCCGTCTCGATCGTCAAACGCGTACGCGAGGTGCTGTGCGGCGTGCCTTCCTTGGTCTCCTGGCAGTGGATGGAGGGCCGGCGGCTCCACGGAACGGCGACGCCTCCCTCCTGATGAGGTCGCGGGCCCACCGGCGCCTGGCGGGATGCGAGCCCGCCGCAGCGAGCCGGTATGACGGCCCGTCAGCGTCCTTTGGTCTGCCGCTTTTCGCGCTTTGCTGCGCGCTTCTCCTCGAAGGTCTTCGCTGGCTTCTTCTTCGTCTCTTTTTTTCGATCTATGCCTTTGCTCATAGGGTTCACCTTGGTCCTGTTTTGAGGGTAGTTCGAGTATACGTCCGTACGACTCGGTTTCTGTCATTCGACATGGGCGCCCACCCGGCGGTTCAGGGCGGGCGCCTCCCCCGCGCGCGCCGGGAAACACCGAGGAGTAACATCTCAACGAGCATGGGGGCCCTGGTATACTCTTTGCGGGCTTGAGCTGAAGCGCAGAGGTATGCGATGAACATGAACATACTGTTTTCGGTTCTGCAGGTCCTGGCCGCGCTTCTGTACGGATCTTCGGGTGTCATGAAGGTCTTCATGTTCGACAAGGTAAGCCAGGACGTCCCGTCCTTTGGCGCGTTGCCGCGGCAAGCTTGGACGACCCTGGGCCTCTTGGAGCTCGTGTGCACGGTCGGGCTCATCGTCCCCGCCGCGCTCCATTGGCACCCGGTGCTGACGGTGCTGGCTGCCATAGTCTTGGCGGTCGAAAGCCTCGTGTTCGTCGCAGTGCACGTCAAGTATCGCGAAATCACGCCCATGATCTTGAGCGCCCTCCTGGGCATCCTCATGGCGTTCGTTGCGTACGGCCGGATGGTTCTGAGCCCAATCTCCTGACTGGCGAGCCACCCCACTCTGGCGAAGGTATTGGGTCCGAAAGGTCACGGGCCGTTTGGCGTTTTTGGTGTAGTGTAGCCAATGGAGGCGCCTTGTCATGACCGGCTCTCGCCCGGACACGGAACCGCTCGATCCCGCCGACCCCTGGGCTCGCCAAGAGCAGACCTTCCCGAAGCTCAGCGAGGAGATGATTTCCGCCGTGAGAGCGTTCGGGCAGGAGGAAGCGCCTGCCCCCGGGACGGCACTCTTCGAGCGCGGCCAGCGCAGCGCGGACTTCTTCCTCGTCCTGCAGGGGAACATCGAGATCTTCGAGCTCGATCTGGCGGGCGTCCCACACCTCTTGCGGCTCATCGAGGCCGGCCAGTTCACCGGCGAGCTGTATTTGCTCAACGAGCGCCAGGCGCTGGTTACTGCGCGTGCGGGCCTCGCAACCCGTGTGCTTCGGGTGCACCGCGCCGATTTCCGCCGCCTGCTCGCGAGCGAGCCGGACGTTGCCGAGATCCTGATGCGTGCCTTCATCCTGAGGCGGGTCGGGTACATTCTGCATGGTACCGCCGGAGTGGAGTTGGCAGGTCCCGGGAACAGCGGCGATACACTGCGCATACAGCAGTTCATGCAGCGCAACGGCTATCCCTACCGGCTGCTCGACACGGAATCCGATGCTGATGCCGCGGGATTCCTCAGCTGCTTCGGTCTCTCCGAGGATCAGCTGCCGGTCGTGGTTCTGCCGGGCAAGGTGATCCTGCGCAATCCGGGCAACGGCGAGCTCGCCGATGCGCTCGGCCTCATCGAGGCTCTCGACCCGGACAAGGTCTACGACGTGGCCGTCATTGGCGGCGGACCCGCGGGACTCGCTGCCGCCGTGTACGCGGCCTCCGAAGGTCTCTCTACCATCGTATTCGAGAGCATCGCTCCCGGGGGACAGGCCGGAACGTCATCGAAGATCGAGAACTATCTCGGTTTTCCCACCGGCATCTCCGGGCAGGCCCTCGCCGGCCGCGCCCAGAATCAGGCGCAGAAGTTCGGCGCCCGGCTTGCGATCGCGCGTACCGTCACCGGTCTCGATTGCGCGGCGCGGCCCTATCGTCTCGCGATCGATGGGCGCGACGCCGTTCGCGCCCGCAGTATCGTTGTCGCATCCGGCGCTCGCTATCGCAAGCTCGAGGTCGAGACCTACAGCCGTTTCGAGGGGCACGGCATCCACTACGCGGCGACCGCGATGGAGGCGCGGCTTTGCGACGGACAGGAGGTCGCGGTGGTAGGAGGAGGGAATTCCGCCGGTCAGGCGGCGGTGTTCCTGGCGAGAGGCTCGCGGCATGTGCATGTCATCGTCCGCGGTTCGGGACTTGCGACCACGATGTCGGACTATCTCGTGCAGCGCATTGCCGGCTCGCCGAAGATTACCGTGCATCCCTATTCGCAGATCACGCGGCTCGAAGGGGACAGGCTCTTGCGCGAGGTGGGCTGGACGGACCGGCGTACCGGAGCGACTGAGACTCGGGCCATTTCCAACCTCTTCGTCATGATCGGCGCGGAGCCCAACACGGAATGGCTCGGGGGGTGTCTGGCGCTGGATATGAGAGGTTTCATTCGGACCGGGAGTGACGCCGAGGGTCGGGCGCTCAGCTCGCCCTTCGTCACAAGCCGGCCCGGAATCTTCGCTGTCGGCGACGTCCGCTCCGGCTCCGTCAAGCGCGTCGCCTCGGGAGTGGGGGAGGGGTCTGTCGTGGTGCAGGCGATCCATCAATATCTGAACCCGGGCGTTGCCTGAGGGGAGGCTGCTATGAGCGAATCGTGCGCGCATCTCGACTCGATCACCGAGGTCACCCCGAGCGCCCGCGGATGCGAAGAGTGTTTGAAGACCGGGAGCCGCTGGGTGCATCTGCGCATCTGCCGCGCATGCGGTCACGTCGGCTGCTGCGATCAGTCGCCCGGAAAGCACGCCACGAAGCACTTCCATGCGACTCGGCATCCGATCATCGAGGGCTATGATCCCCCGGAGGGGTGGGGTTGGTGCTACGTGGATGAGGTATACATCGACTTGGGCGAGAATACGACGCCGCAGGTGGGGCCGATTCCCCGCTACGTCTAGGGCCATGTTGTCGGCGCCGCGGCGACGTCACCGAGGCTTGTGCGCTAGACTTTTGGTGGGCGCAGCTGCGCGTCCGAAAGACGAGGGGATCGAGGCATGAAAATCGGTGCCGTTTATCCTCAGACTGAGCTTGGCGGCGATCCCGAGGCCGTACGCCGCATCGGAACCACTCTCGAGTCACTCGGCTACGACTACCTGCTCAGCTACGATCACGTGCTCGGTGCCGTGCACGAGGGTCGCGAGCCGAAGCTCACGGGGCCTTACACCGAGAAGCACCCCTTCCATGATCCGCTCGTGATGTTCGCCTACCTTGCGGCGCTTACGCAGCGCCTCGAGCTCGTCACGGGCATCCTGATCCTGCCGCAGCGGCAGACGGCGCTTGTCGCACGCCAAGTGGCGGACATCGACCTGCTTTCGGGCGGGCGCTTCCGGCTCGGCGTCGGCATCGGCTGGAATCACGTCGAGTACCAGGCGCTCGGGCAGGACTTCAAGACGCGCGGCCGACGCGTGGACGAGCAGGTGGAGCTCCTGCGCAAGCTCTGGAGCGAGCCGCTCGTGACGTTCGACGGCAGGTTCGATCGCATCGATCGCGCCTGTATCAATCCGCGGCCGAAGCGTCGCATTCCGATCTGGTTCGGCGGCTTCGTCGAGGCCGCCTACCGACGCGCGGCGCGCCTCGGCGACGGATTCATCTTCTCCGGCGGAGCCAGCGATCGCGCGATCGATGGCTGGAAGCAAATCGAGAGCGCCTTGCGCGAGGCGGGACGCAATCCTGCGACGTTCGGCAAGGAGATGGTCATCGGCAGGATGGACCAAACGCCGCAGGACGTCGCGAAGCGCCTCGAATGGTGCCGAGCGTGGGGTTGCACGCACGCGGCCATCGATACGATGGGTAAGGGCTTCCCTACTGCGCAAGCCCATCTCGAGTTTCTGTCCGAAGTGCGTCGGCACTTCGGCGAGTGACCAGGAGACAGTCAATGGCAACGATCAAAGTGCTGCAGAACGGCCCCTATCAGATCCAGGGTAATGACGTGATGGCCGTCGATTGGAACGGCGCCACGTATGCCGTGACCAAGCGCCCGTTCTATCTCTGCCGCTGCGGTGGCTCGACGACGAAACCGTTCTGCGATGGCACGCACTCCAAGGTCGGGTTCCAGGCCGCAGAGACCGCGGTGCCCGGGAGCGTCGATCGGCCGGCGAAGGGCTGAAGGCACGGTTCGAGAGTCGACCGTACAATGGTGGCGGCAGGGCCTGCTCCTCATTGGTGATGCGGCTCACGCCATGTCGCCGGTTGGGGGAGTCGGGATCAATATCGCCGTTCAGGTCGCGGTAGCGGCGGCCAATGGTTTGGCGGACCCGTTACGGTCAGGACGGGTGAAGTGCGCCGATCTGCAGGCAATACAGCAGCGACGGATCTGGCCGGCGCTACAGCGCATTCCTGTGCGCCTGCTCGCTGTGGGATTTCGGCCCGAGCACGTGCGTACACCCGATACGCTCGCGGATCGGAGTCGAGGCGCAACCTAGATGACGTGTCGCAGTCGGTGAGCATTGGGAGTAAAGGCATGATTCTTGGCAAGGTTGCGTGGCTATTTGTAGGCTCAATTTGTACGGTAACCACAGCGGCCGCGGCCGTCTTGCCGATTTCCTCGGCATTCACCCTGGTTGACAACCGGGTGTTCCTTCCCGCCACGCTCGATGGAAAGGGACCGTATTCGTTCCTGCTCGATACCGGCGTCGATGGTTGGGCGGTTGCGACGAGCCTCGCCCATCGGTTGGCGATCGCTCAGGGGAAGGCTGAGCGGATAACGGGCGCGGGCGAGGCCCGGGACACCTTGCGCGAGGTGAAGCTCCGACGAGTGGATCTCGCCGGCCTCTCCTTTACGGATCAGCCGGCCCTCTCTGCCGATTTTTCAGCTCTCGATGCCGTGATCGGATTCCGGCATTTTGACGGCATTGCAGGCAAACCCGTGTTCGACGCCCATGTGGTCGACCTGGATTTCGCACGATCGCGCGTGCGTTTCTTCTCCCCGGCGAAATACTCCGCTCCGGCGGGGGCCAAGGTCATACCGTTCGAGCTCTACGACAAGGCGATTCCGGCCGTGCACGGGGAGGTCGCCGGGGTAAAGGGGATATTCTTGGTCGACCTTGGCGACCGCTCGTCTCTGACGCTCTTCGGTCCCTTTTGGCGCGCTCACCATCTGGACCGGGTGTTCGCACCGGGAATCGTCGCGATTACCGGTTACGGGCTGGGCGGGCCTGTAAAAGGTGAGCTCGTCCGAGTGCCCGAGTTCGCCATGGCTGGCGTTCGCGTGCGCGGGATCGTCGCGCGGCTTTCCCTGCAGAAGGCCGGCGCCTTCAATACGGGCGCGCTAGCCGGAAGCATCGGCACCGGAATTCTGAAGCGCTTCAACGTGATCCTTGATTATCCCGGGCGCCGAATGCTCCTGCAGCGGGAGCCGAGCCGCGATGTGCCGGACGAGGCGGATCGTTCCGGCCTCTGGCTGGGGCGCAGCGGCAGCGATTTCGAGGTGTTTGACGTCGTCCCGAATAGCCCCGCGGCCCGAAGCGGCATCAAGAAAGGGGACATCGTAACTGCGATCGATGGCGTGCCGACCAAGCGATTGGATCTATTCGCCACACGCGAGGAGCTGAAGTCCCCCGGAAAGACTGGCGATTCGTTCACCATCGAGGAAGGGAGCCATTCCAAAGTCGTGACTATCGCGTTGCACGACCTCATTCCGAGGAACTGAGTGGTGGAGAGTAGTGC
>JBAUOO010000203.1:0-3440 GCA_049579785.1 Steroidobacteraceae bacterium | reverse complement strand
TCGGGGTGCGAATCGACCAGATGGCCGCTGCGAATCGGCGCGGCGCTGGTATCAGATCGCCACCACCCCGTTGATCTCGGAGGGAACCATGGCAAAAGCCGCCCCCAAGACACCCGGCTCTGCGAAGAGCGCGGGCAAACCCGCCGCCCTGATGACCGTGACCTTGAGGCAGGTCGCTGCTGAGCTGGCGGAGAAGCACGACCTCACGAAAAAGGATGCTGAAGCCATCCTCAACGATCTGGTCCTCGTCACCACGCGCCACCTCAAGAAAGGCGCCCGCCTGCGTCTGACCGGCCTCGGAATCCTACAGGTCCGCCACCGTGCGGCGCGCATGGGACGCAACCCTGCGACTGGGGAGCCTATCAAAATCAAGGCCAGCAAGAAGATTGCCTTCCGCCCTGCCAAAGAGCTGAAGGACTCAATTTGATCGCAGGCCCAGCAAAGCTGGCTGGGCTGCCGCCGCGAAGAGGTAAAGGTACGTGCCGGCAAACAAGAAGCGTTCGGCCAAGAAGCAGTCGACCCGGACACCCAAGATTCACCTGCAGTACGGCGCTCTCCCCTACCGTAAGAGCAAGACGGCGGGAGTCGAAGTGCTGTTGGTGACCAGCCGCGAAACCAAGCGGTGGATTATTCCCAAGGGTTGGCCGATCAAGGGGCTGAGCCCGAAGAAGTCGGCAGCCCGGGAAGCGTACGAGGAAGCGGGTGTGCTCGGGGCTATCCGCAACAAGCCGATCGGCAGATATGTGTACAACAAGATGCTGAATGAAAGGACAGTCGCGATACCTTGTCAGGTGCGAGTGTTTCCACTGCGCGTCAGGCGCCAGGGGAAGACATGGCCTGAACGCCAGCAACGAGATGCCCGATGGTTTCCGGCCGCCGCCGCGGCAAAAGCAGTGATGGAGACTGGACTCCAAGCGCTGATAGCCGGCTTCACAAACGGCCGGCAGAAATAGAAGGCATAGCGCCGTCCATTACGGAAGCAACGCCACCTGCCTCCCCAGCGGCGGATTTTCCACCGCGCACTCGAGCCGCGCCGACTGGATGACCTTGGGGATGACCGGGTACTCGAACCAGTCCGGGCTCCGGTATTCTCCCCCCTCGAAACCCAGCGTCACGCGCTCGAACGTCTCCCGGCACCCCCGAGGATTCGGCGGGATGTGCTGATAGAAGTGGAACCGGCCAGGATCTGGAATCGTCTCCGGCCTCCGCCGCGCCACGCGATGGGCCAGCCACCCCGAGAAGCCGCTCGCCGGCGCCGATTGCTCGGCTGTGGCGCAGGCCTCCCGATAGATGACGCTCGCGAGCTCCGCGATCATATGGGTGACGGGCGCGCCCGGGCTGTTCCAGTCCTGCATGAAGCAGACGTGCCAGCCGTCCTGCTGATCGACGGTGATGAGCGTCCGCACGCCGGTCCCGCGGGCGTATCGCCCGGGATAGAGCTCGCTCGGATCGAAGTGCCTCCAGTGCCGCAACAGGCTTGGCGAGGCAGGATCGGCAAAGGCCTTCACCCCCTGCGGCTGGCCGACCGGCAGGCTGGCCCGCTTCTCGTACGCAGAATTCTTGATCGCCGTATGAAGGCGCTGCCAGGCCGCGTCCACCTCCTCAACCGTCCGCAGCTCTTCAAAGTCCACCTCAGGAACCGGAATCCCAGCGCCCAAATCCCTCGAATCCACGCGAAACTCTCGGAAGAGCCACGCGGCATACTCCTGCACCGTCGGGTGCTGCTTCTTCAACAGCGTATGACATGCCGCCGCATGGTGTCGGTCGAAGTCGGCGTTCGCTTGGCTGTAGTTCTCGGAATCCATCTCGCCGGCTTTGGCCAGGCGATCCATCTTCAACCTGGCACGTGTCCGCTCTTCGTCGTGGCGGTCGTGCTCGGTTTTCCAGTCGGGATCGTAGTACGGATTGGGATAGGCCATCCTTTTTTCCTGCCGCTCAGTGATCATCCGAAAGCCAGTGCGCCGGTCGGCGTCGGCTCACTCCGCCGCATCCCGAAGGGACGTCTGCGCCGAAATTTACGGTTCCGGCGCCACGGAAAAGTCCAAGTAGTCGAACCTGACCTTCTTCCACTCGGCGTCGCCGGCGAGCTTGACGTAGCCGGACCGGTCGCCGAGCTGCATGATCTGCGACGGCAGCACCGCCTTCTCGGTCCGCCGGCGCACATGGGTCGCGGTGCTGCTGGTGGTGTGCTCCTTGCCCTTCGAGCGCGAGGTGGTGGTCTCGTCGTGCTCCACCTCCCGCTCGCCGATCAGCTCGGAGGCAAACTGCGCCGTGCCGCCGCGCTCGCTCGCCCCGCAGCGGAGGATCAGCGTGTTGTCGCAATTCTCAATGATCGTGTTCGCCACCGCCGCACCATAGACCGCACGCATCTGGTCGATCGACTGCAGGCCGATCGCCACGCACCCGCCCTTCTTGCGCAACCGTGTCTGTGCATCCTTGAGCCCCTGGAGCGGCCCCAGCGCGTCGAGCTCGTCGAGATGGAACCACACCCGCCGCGTAGGCGAATCCGGCAGCGACAAGAGCTCGGTGATCGCCAACCCCATCCAGCACGAGACCAGCTCCCGGAGCGCGGCGATCTGGTTCGCCTGGTAGGGCATCCACAGAGTCCCGGGCCCCTCCGTCCGCACCCAGCTTCGGACCGAGAACCCCTCCCCGCCGACGCGCGCGACCTGGCGCATGATCTCCACCCGCGGCGCCATGGTGCCGAGGATGCTGCCGAGCATCCGCTCGTTGCCCGCGGCGAAGTAGTGCTGCGCCGCCGTCCCCTCGCAGAGCAGGGCGAGCTTGTCCCGCTCCGCCGTCGCCAGCGCGTTGAAGAACTGCTCGGCCGACCCCAAGCCGTTGCGGTGCCAGGTTCTCAGGCAAGCGATGAAGATTTCCCGTGCGTAGCCGATCCACTCGTCCTGCGCCCCGCTGCCCGCCGACGGTAGGACGGCGTCGCCGAGGAACCGGTAGTCGGTCTCCTCGCGGAGCTCCGCCAGCATGTCCCAGCGCGCGCTGTGCGCGTAGAACGGATTGAGGATCACGTCGCCCGGCCGCCAGAACAGCCGCATGGCGCTGCCATCCGGGTCGGCGACCACGTGGCGATCGCCGCGGCGAAGCGCGGTGTACATCAGCCCCCGGAGCGCCGTGGATTTGCCGCTGCCGGTCACCCCAAGCGCGACGATGTGCCTGGTCTCGGCTTCCCGGCTCAGAATCAGCCCGGCGAGCGCCGTGCGGCCCTTCGCCACGGCCTTGTTGATCGCCCGTAGCGTGTTGGCGTTGTGGTGTCGGATCCGCGTGCCCCGCACCACGGAAATTCCCGGCAGGGACAGGGCCATGCATGGCGCGGCATACCCAAACACAAATCCCAGCCCCGGCATCGCCAGCGCGGTCAGGAACGGATTGAGCAGCCCGGGCGCGAACAGCGTCACCAGCTCGCCGATCGCCCAGCCGATCAC
>JBAUOO010000202.1:0-99929 GCA_049579785.1 Steroidobacteraceae bacterium | reverse complement strand
CTCGGATCGTGCCGCGGCGCGCGCCGCTCGGCCGCAGCGCTCGCGCAGCGCTATGGCGGCGTGATGTCGGCCGCAGCCTGCGGCGCCGCCGCGCTTTGCTGGATGGGCTGGGCCGGCTGGGCGGGTGCGCCCGGTATTACGCGCCCGCCGTTGCGCGCCAACGCGGCTTCGATGAGCCCCCGCAGTCGCTGCACGGTCGCAGGGTGCTGCGGGGCGAGATTTGTCCGCTCGCCTGGGTCGGCGAGCAGATCGTAAAGCTCATCGTGCAGCGCTGGCATGTAAGGGTAATGCAGCGCACCCATGTAGTGGATCAGTTTCCAGCGGCCCTGGATGACCGCCACCGAGCCGGTCTTCAGCGGAGCGAAGCGCGGATTCTGCTCGAAGTTCATGCTGAAGATCGCGCGGTGCGCCCGGGAGCCGCCGGTCTGCGCGGGGTTGCAGGCATCGAGCACCGAACGTCCTACCCAGTCCGCCGGCGCCGGGACGCCGGCAAGCGCGGCGAGCGTCGGCGCGATGTCCGCCTGCTCCGCGGGCCGCTCGCAGCGCTGCCCGACCGTCTCACCCGGCAGCTTGAGGATCAGGGGGATATGGATGAGCTCGTCGTAGAGCCCCGGCCCCGTGTGCGCCCCATAGCCATGCGCGAAGCTCTCGCCATGATCCGCCGTGATGAGGATGGCCGTGTTGGGTCCGAGGGCCGCGAGGGCGCGCTGCAGGAACGGCGCTACGTAAGCGTCAACATACACCGTGGCCTCATCGTACCGCGCCTCCAGAGTCTGCACCTCTTGCGGCATGAGCGTCGACTCGATCCAGGCCCAATTCGGCTCCGTGCTCGCCGCCGTCCGGTCGCGCTGCGACGGGTCGAACATGCCGAGCCAGGGCTTCGGCGCCGCATACGGCGAGTGCGGCGGGAAGAGATGCACCCACAGGAAGACCGGCTTGCTTCGATTCACCCTCTGCAGCCAATGCAGCGCCGGGCGCAGCGCGAGGCCCGGGTCATGCTCCCGATTGTGGCTCGGGGCGCGGAACTGCGCGGCGATGTCGTCCATCTCCTCGAGCGGTGCCGTTTCCGAGGCCGCGCACACGTACCTCAGATATCTCGAGAGCCTGTCAGCGCAGAGGGTGACATGACCCGTCCGGTCCGGGCTCGCAAACTGGAAGTATTGAGCGAAGCCTAGCTTCGCCGCGCCTGCGATTGGGTTGGTGGCAACGTAGCCGGTCCGGTAACCGGCGCGTTGCAGAACCGCAGGGAGGGAAGACCTTCGTGTGTAGGCGAGCGGCCATACCGGCAGTGTCAATGCACGATTGGTCCAGGGGAGCGTGCCGGTCAGGATCGTGGAGACACCGGGAGTCGTGAAGTTGCCGTTCGAATAGGCACGATCGAATACCATCGCGCCGCGCGCGAACCTCGCCAGTCCGGGCGTCGTTGGTCGCCCGTAGCCGTAGAGAGACATGTGCGGCGCGGAGAGGGCGTCGATCGAGAGGAGGATGATGTTCGGGCGGTTGGTATCCCCGGGCTGCGTGGCCGAGGCCTCCACGGGTACGGCGTGGCCGGGGCTCGAGCCCGCGATCGGTGCCGCAACGCCGCTCGCGGCCGGCAACGCTGCCTGCATTGCCGCGCCGTGCGGCCAGCCGAAGATCGGGAGGGTGGCGAGCGAGAGCAACCCGGCGACCGTCAAGACAGCCGCGACCGGCGTCAGCGCCCGCAAGGTCGAGCGGCCGGCGCGGGTCGCTGCCGCAATCGCTCCGGCCAGCACGGCGAGGCCGAGCGCCTCATTCGCCGACAGCGGCAGTCCGCGGCCGAAGGTGCCGAGCCAAGTTCGCAAGCAGTGGATCAGCGCCGCGGCGATGATGACTGCCGTCAGCCCGAGCAGGACCGCGCGCAATGCGGCCGCTATCGTCGGGCCGGGCGGGCGGCGCAGCTTCTCCAGTCCGAGCAGACCGGCTGTCGCCACGATCCAGAAAGGCACGGCGACTGCCGCGAGAACCACCCAGGCCGTTGCGTAGAGCGGCAGCAGTTCGATGGCGCGGAAGTCGTAGAGAAACTGCCCGCAGTGACTGGCGAACGTCAGCGGCAGCGCGATCCCGAGGAGCGCGAGGCAGGGCAGGGCGACGATGCGCCACGCCCGAAGATCATTAGGCATGTCCGCTCGGAGGCTTGGTATGTTGGGATTTCCTGGTGCGGTCGCGCCGCACGACGGCTACCACAGCGCTCGCCAGTCTCGTGCATGCGCGCACGATCTTGCGTCGCAGAAAGGCGAAAGCGGAGCCGATCGCGATGAGGAGGGGGAAGAGGATCTGATACAGCGCGCCCGCCGAGTTCGGATCGATGTACGCGTACGCGGGCCTCAGCGGTACGCCGGTGAGGAGGGCGATGACGGCAGCCATGCCAATGAGGGTGTTACGCTTCATACCGCATTTTGAGCAAGGCCTGTACCCGTCAAGCTTCGCCCTCGCCGAACCGCCGCCGGGCCGCGCGCATCAGGCGATCGAGCTGCAGCACGGACTCGTCGTCGGGCATCGTCGCGCGCTCTCCGCGGTGAATGGGCACGGAGGCGAGCGCTCGCTCGATGTCTGCGGCGCGCGAGTGCTCGCTCCCACCCGCCCTGTCGCCGGCGAGCTGGCCGGTGAATTGCAGGATCTGCCGGAGCACCCGCTCCGGATCCGTTTGCAGCGCCTCGAAGTCGACCCACAGCATCTGCTCGCGTGTTATCTCCTGGACACAGCGCTCGAGCACGCCCGTGCAGGCCCGCACCGCCTCGCGCAGAAAGCGCTCGAGCATGTCGGCGGGGCAATCCCAGAGCGCGTACACGCGCATCATAGCGCTCCACATCCTGATGTTCGATGCCAGTACTTCGCCGGGATGGCGGCCGATCCAGATGAAGCGGCCTCGCGGGAAGAGCTCGCGCAGCAGCGGGATGCGAAACGTGTGACCCGGTGACTTCAGCAACAGCCGCCCGTCGCCTGAAGCGGCGACGCCCTGCACGAACGCCTGCCACCGCTCGAGCGGCTCGGCGTTGCCGGACCACGACGCGGCGCCGCATTCGAGCAGGCGCCGCGGATCGATCAACCCCCGATAGAGCGAGGGTTCCCCGAGCAGGAGGAGGGCGAACTCGTCTTCCTGCGGTCCCTGAGTCGCGATCAAGCCCTGATCCATCGGTCGCTTCACGGCCGCGGCCTGCGCCGGCGCTCCGGTGAGAAAGCAGGTCGAGGGGTTGAAGCACTGCCACGTCAGCGGAGTCGTCCACCCGCCGCAGGCGTTCACCAGCTCGTGCACGACCGTGGTGCCCGAGCGCCACAGACCGACGATGAAGATCGGATCCACCGGCGGGTCTTGGCGCGGGATACGGCCGAGCTGCGTGCGCCAGTTGAGCTCGAACCAGTGGGCCGCCCAGCGCAACCGCAGGCCATAGCCGAGCGGCGCGCGGGCCGGCCGCCCGCCCTGGCCGATCCAGTGGGCGAGCGCGCGCGCCCCGAACAAGGGCTGGAACTCAGGGCCGGGCCGAACGGTCATCTGTCGATAACCGACCGGTCCACCTTTCCGTTCCCACCGTGGTTTACGCGGCCGGCCTGTGCTAGATAGGAAAAATGAGCAGGATCGAGATCAAGACCCGCGACGGTCACTGTCCCAGCTACGTCTATCGTCCCGACGGCGCGGGCCCCTGGCCGGCGGTACTCGTCTTCATGGACGGCCTCGCCATCCGCCCGGCCATGCTGCAGCTCGGCGAACGGTTGGCGAGGCACGGCTACTTCGTGCTGTTGCCGGATCTTTTCTACCGGGCCGGCCCTTACGAGCCGATGGATCCGAAGGCGGTCTTCTCCGATCCCGAGAAACGCAAGGTTCTGATGGAGAAATTCTTCGCGGTCGCGACGTCGGCCAACATCATGTCCGATACGCGCGCTTTTCTCGATTATCTTGGAGCGCAGCGCGACGTCGCGCCCGGCGGGATCGGGGTTACGGGCTACTGTATGGGAGGCCGACTGTCGCTCATCGCCGCCGCAACCTACCCCGACGATATCGTGGCGGCTGCCTCCTATCACGGCGGACGTCTCGCGAACGACGATCCCGACAGCCCCCATCGGCTCGCTCCGAAGATGAAAGCTCGAGTTTATGTTGCGGGCGCCATCGAGGACCAATCCTTTCCGGATGACATGAAGGCGCGCCTCGAGAAAGCGCTCACGGAGGCCGGCGTCGATCACAAGATCGAGACCTATCCGGCGAAGCACGGCTGGGTGTTCCCCGATTTCCCGGTGTACGACGCCGCCGCCGCCGAGCGTCACTGGCAGACGATGCTCGCGCTCTTCGAGTCGAAGCTGAAGCGCTGATTGGGGATCCGGCGCAACTCGCGCGAATCTGCGGGGCCCTCGGCCGGGCGATCCGACGCGGAAGCGGATGCCTGCGGAAAGGCGGCCTGAATCGGCACCAGAGGGGTGCAAGAGGCGAGGACAGGGTGCGGTCCTTGTGCATCCGCGGCCGTCCGTCGGCCCCCCGAATGAGAGCGGATTAGCCCTAACCGCTTGAAACGGCACGTGATCTCGCGCCGTCCGCGCGCGGTGCGCGGCGCATGCACAGGACTTGCAGTCCTGCGCCCGGGGGGAGCGCACCATGAGCGTCCGAGTCCTGAACCTGCCGGCGGCAAATCGATTCGAGGACGACCACGTCCTCACCCGAGAGGCGATCAAGCACGCCTTTCTCGACAATCTCTTCTGCGTCCAGGGCAAGACGCCAGCCCTCGCGACGCGGCACGACTACTACATGGCGCTGGCTTACACGGTGCGCGATCGAATGATGCACCGCTGGATCAGCACCGCCGAGACGTATGCCTCCCACGGCTCGCGGACCGTCGCCTATCTCTCCGCCGAGTTCCTCATGGGTCCGCAGCTCGGCAGCAACCTCGCGAGCCTCGGGATGCTCGAGCCAGTCCGCGAAGCCCTGGGGGAGCTCGGCTTCGATCTCGAAGACCTCCTTGACTGCGAGGACGAGCCGGGTCTCGGCAACGGCGGTCTCGGACGCCTGGCCGCCTGCTTCCTCGACTCCATGGCGACTCTCGAGATCCCCTCGCTCGGCTATGGCATCCGCTACGAGTTCGGCATCTTCCACCAGGAAATCGCCGACGGCTGGCAGATCGAGCGCACCGACAAATGGCTGCGCTTCGGCAACCCCTGGGAGATCGCGCGGCCGGAGTGGGCGGTGAAGGTCAGGCTCGGCGGCCGCACGGAGCACTACACCGATCATGAAGGCCGTCTGCGGGTGCGATGGATCGCCCACCGCACCGTCAACGGCGTGCCCTATGACACGCCCATCCTCGGCTATCGAGTCAACACCGCCAACACGTTGCGCTTGTGGCGCGCCGAGGCGCCCGAGTCGTTCGATTTCGCGATCTTCAACCGTGGCGACTACTACGGAGCGGTCAATCAGAAAGTGGTCTCGGAGAATCTGAGCAAGGTGCTCTATCCCAACGACGAGGTGATCCAGGGCAAGGAGCTCAGGCTCGAGCAGCAGTACTTCTTCGTGTGCTGCTCCCTGCAGGACATGCTGCGGATTCTGCGCGTGCAGCAGATCCCGCTCGCGCGCTTTCACGAGAAATTCGCCGTCCAGCTGAATGACACCCATCCCGCGATCGCGGTCGCCGAGCTGATGCGGCTGCTCGTCGACGAGCACGCCATGGATTGGGACGCGGCCTGGGAAATCACCCGCCGCACCTTCGCTTACACCAACCATACCCTCCTGCCCGAGGCGCTCGAGCACTGGCCGATCGCGGTATTCGCCAAGGTATTGCCGCGGCATCTCGAGATCATCTACGAGATCAATGCGCGCTTTCTCGACGAGGTGCGCATCCGCTTCTTCGGCGACGAGGAGCGGATTGCGCGCCTATCGCTCATCGACGAGCACGGTCCACGCTATGTGCGCATGGCGCACCTCGCATGTGTGGGCAGCCATGCGGTGAACGGCGTCGCGCAGCTGCACACCCGATTGCTCCAGGACAGCGTGCTCAGGGACTTCCACGACCTCTGGCCCGGCAAATTCAGCAACAAGACCAACGGTGTGACGCCGCGCCGCTTTCTCTCGCTCGCCAATCCGCGTCTCGCGGGACTCGTCTGCGAAGCGATCGGCGCTGACTGGATGCGGGACCTCGAGCGCTTGCGCGAGCTCGAGCGCCTGGCGGACGATCCGGTTTTCCAGCAGCGCTGGCGCCAGGTCAAGCGCGCCAACAAGGAGGACCTGGCCGCTTACACGCGCGATCGTACCGGTGTGGCGATCGATCCGGACTCGCTGTTCGACGTGCAGGTGAAGCGCATCCATGAGTACAAGCGCCAGCACCTGAACATTCTGCATGTCATCGCGCTCTATCATCGGCTGAGAAGCGATCCCAATGCCGACATCCATCCGCGCACGGTCATCTTCGGGGGCAAGGCCGCTCCCGGCTACCACCTCGCCAAGCTCATCATCAAGCTCATCCATTCAGTGGCCGAGATCGTCAATCGCGATCCGGCGGTGCGCGCGCGGCTGAAGGTTGTTTTTCTGCCGAACTTCAACGTGAAGAACGGCCAGCGGGTCTATCCCGCCGCCGACCTCTCCGAGCAGATCTCGACCGCCGGAAAGGAGGCATCTGGCACCGGCAACATGAAGTTCTGCATGAACGGCGCGCTCACCATCGGCACTCAGGATGGTGCGAACATCGAGATCTGCCGCGAGGTCGGCGCGCAGAATTTCTTCATGTTCGGCCTCACCGCGCCCGAGGTCGAGTCGCTGCGCGCCGGCGGCTATCGCCCGGCCGCGCTCTACGAGAGCAACGCCGAGCTGCGCCAGGCGCTCGATCTCATCCGCGAGGGCTTCTTCTCCCGCGGCGATTGCGGGCAGTTCCGCCCCCTGGTGGATGGGCTGCTGCGCCGCGACACCTTCATGCTCCTCGCCGACTTTCAGCCGTACGCCGAGTGCCAGATGCAGGTCGGCCACGCCTACGAGGACGCGCAGCGCTGGACCCGAATGTCCATTCTCAATGTCGCCCGCTCGGGGCTATTCTCGTCGGATCGCACCGTGCGCGAATACGCCGGCGAGATATGGCGCGCGCCCGCAGTGCCGATCAAGCTCGGTTGAATGGCCGGCCTCGAGGCGCAGAGCGCGCCAACGCCGGTTCAGCCAGCCGGGCGCGAGCCTCAACGAAATGCGGCGGTAAACCCTGCAAATAGGTTGAATCCGGGCGCCGGCTCGAAGTAGCGACCGTTGCCGTCATCGACGATGATCGATCCCGCGTAGCGGCGATCCAGGATGTTGTTCAGGCGCAGGAAAATGCTGAGCCGCATCGAGCCGAGCTCGGCGGCATATCCGCCGCTCGCATCGAACACCGGATAGGCGGCCGCGAATTCGCTGTTGGCGTCGTTCACGGCGATCGCGCCCACGTACTGCCCCGTGAGGCTCGCCCGCCAGCCAAGCGGCTGACCCCAGTCGAGCCGCGCGTAACCATCGTTGTGCGGGACCCCGGGCAGGCGGTTGCCCGATGCAATGAGCTGGTTCGGAGTCCCGCACGGCGTGCCGGTGCAGGTCAGATAGGCATCGATGTAAATCGCATCGACATAGGTGTAGGCAAGCCGCGCGCGCCAGCTGCCGGTGAAGCGATCGTCGAGCGAGGCTTCCGCGCCGCTGCGCCGCGTTCGTCCGGCATTCTCATAGGTCGAGCGGCCGCCGGCATTGGTGGCGACGACGATCTCATTGCGCGTGAGCGTGTCGAAGGCTGCAAGGCCGGCGCTCAGATTCCGGCTCATCCGGAACTTCGCGCCGATCTCGCTATTGACGCTGCGAGCCGGACGCAGCCCGAAATTGAGTCCCGGCGCGCCGTCGGGCCGGTACGCGAGCTCGGCGGCGATCGGTGTCTGGAAGCCCTGACCGTAGGAGGCATAAAGATGCACCCACGGGCGCGCGGCGAAGAGGAGCCCGGCCACGGGCGAAGTCGCCGTGTAGGTCATCGTGCCGCTGTCGTTGCCGTTGCTGGCGGTGATGAAGTGATCCTCCGAGAGGAAGCGGACCTCGCTGTGGCGCACGCCCGCGGTCAGGGTCCAGCGCGGCACGAATTCCCAGCTGCCCTGCGTATATTCATCCATGTCGCGAGCAATGTCGTTCTCGTTCCGTCGCAGCGGCCCTATGACACCGAGTGTGCCGCCGATGAAGTTGTCGTAGCCACGGCGCAGCTCGTTCTGCGTATCGTAGCTCACGCCGGCGATCCAGGAGAGCGGCCGGCCGGCGAGCGGGCCCTGCCAGATCCAACGCGCATCGGTGCCGCCGAATTGCCGGTCCAGGTCGATGACCCCGCCCGAGCTGGTCGCGGGCTTCTGCGCGCCGACCGGTATCGAGAGAAACTGCAGCACCGACCGATGCCCGAAGTAGCCCATCAGGCGGACCGACTGTCTGTCGGTCAGCCCGAGGTGCCACACGAGCCCGCCCTCCTGCTGCTGCAGGCTCTTGCGCGTGTTGAATTGCATGGAGGTCGGGTCGGTCTGATTCGGATCGGCGGCGAACTCCGCCGCGGTGAGGCCCTGTGGATCGTTCGCGTCCGGACGGGAAAGGACGTTGGCGATGAAAGTCAGCTTGTCGTTGGGGCCGAGGGTGTAATCGACCTTGCCGTTGAAGGACTCGCTGCGGGCGCTTTGATGCGGCCGGTAGCCCGCGAAGGAAAAATGCGTGAAATCCACGTTGTATGCGAGCGGTCCCGCGGCATCACTGGCGTCCACGCCGGCCCGGAACGTGCCGAAACTCCCGTAGCCGACATCGGTCCGCACCTCTCCGGGCGAGGTGCCGTCGGCGGTGAATATCTGGATCACACCTCCCGAGGAATTGCCGTAGAGCGCCGAGAACGGTCCCTCCAGGACCTCCACACGCTGTGCGGAATCCAGATTGAACTGCGAGATCTGCCCCTGTCCGTCAGGGCCGGTCTGTGGGATGCCGTCCTGATAGATGCGCACGCCCCGGACGCCGAAGGTCGAGTTCGCCCCGATGCCACGAATGGAGACCTGCTGATCCTGAGCGTAGTTGTTGCGGTTGCGTGCGAGGAGGCCGGGAACAAAGCCGATGTCGTCGGAAAGATTGATGCCGAGCGCATCCTGCCGCAGCTCCGCCGCGGGGACGTCGCTGATGGAGGCGGCAACGTCATACGCCGGCATCCCGATTCGCGTCGCAGTGACCACGATATCGTTGAGGGGTGGAGCCTCCGTGGCGCGTGCGGGCCGCGCGCCGGGCGCGACCGCGCCGATCAAAATCGCGAGCGCTGCGACCGCAGGTCGCGCCGAGTATCGTTGTTGCATCATCACAGGCGAAGATCGGGAGCAGGGCAGCGGATTATTGCGCGGAAGAATCGGGGGTTGCACGGTCCGATGACCCGCTCGGCGCCGTTGTGCCGCGCGCGTGACACTTATTCCGAGCTCCACGGGTTTTCGCTAGGCGGCGCTCGCCATTTTCTCTATCCGGCTCGCGCCGAGACCGTCTCAGGAGGTGATCTGCGCCGCCACCTCTACCGGAAAAGCGACGGAGCGCGCGATGAAGCAGAGGTGATGGGCCTTTTCATGCAGGGCGAGCGCCCGTTCGGGATCTGAGCCCTTCGCAAGCGTCACGCGCGGCTTCAGGACCACGCGCACGAAGGCGCCGCCGCCGTCGCTCTCCTCCTGCAGCAGGCCGCTGGCCTCGTCCTGGTACTCGAGCACGACGATCCCGCTGATCGCGCAAAGATGCAGATACCACAGCATGTGGCAGCCGGAGAGACTCGCGACCAGCAGCTCCTCGGGGTTGTAGCGCGCCCGATCGCCCCGGAACGTCGGATCGCTCGAGCCCGGGATCGGCGGCTTGCCCGCCGCGGTGATCTCATGATCGCGCCGATAGCCTGCATACGACTGCGTCCCCGTCCCCTCATTGCCGGTCCAGGCGATACTTACGGCGTATTGATGTTGGTTGCCCACGGCGTGCTCCGGATCCAGCGGTTCCCGAACGGACGACGCGCAGCATAGCTCGTGCTGGCGCCGCCTCCAACCATATGCCTGACCCGCAGCCTCCCGAGCACCGTTGCTTCGAGTCAGTCGGCTTCCGGGACTACCCTGACGGACTGCGGCTTGCCGCGGCGCAGGAGGCGAATCTCGACTTCGCGACCCGCGCGCTCGGCGGTGAGCAGCCGATGGAGGCTGTCGACACCGGTGATACTTTCACCGTCGAGCTCGAGCAGGAGGTCTCCGCGCTCGAGTCGCGCCCGCTGCGCCGGCCCGCCCGGCAGAACCTCGGACACCATGACCGCGCCGGGCTCTGCGCGCTCGAGCGCGCGCGCTATTCGCCGGTCGAGCACGATGCTCTGGCCGGCGAGTTGCAGGCGGCTGCGCCGCACGCGCCCGTGGCGCATCAGTTGGTAGGCGACCTCGACGGCGGTGTCGACGCCGATCGCGAAACAGATGCCCTGGGCGCCGCCCGCCACCGCGGTGTTGATGCCGATGACCCGGCCCGCCGCATCCGCCAGTGGGCCGCCGGAATTTCCCGGATTCAGCGGCGCATCCGTCTGTATCACGCTCTCGATCAGGCGCCCGGAAAGCGTGCGCAACGTGCGTCCGAGCGCGCTCACGATCCCGGCGGTCACCGTCGCCTGATAGCCGAGAGGATTGCCGATCGCGATCACCAGTTGGCCGACTCGCAGCCCCGCGGAGCTGCCGAAGGTCGCATGGGGAAACCCGTTGCCGCTCAGTCGCAGAACCGCAAGATCCGTGGCCGGATCGTCTCCCACGCGCACGGCATTGCAGACGCGGCCATCCGAGAGCGATACCAAGGTTGTATCCGCACGCTGCGCGACATGACTGTTGGTGAGGAGAAACCCATCGGGTGTGTAGATGACTCCGGACCCCGTACTGCGCGCGCGCCCGCCCACCGAGCGGGCTTCGATACCGGCAACGGCAGGCGCGACGCGCTCGGCGCTTTGCGAGAGGAGCCTGGAGTAGGGGTCGAGCTCGGGTTCGGTGTTCTTGCCTTCCGCCATTTCGACTGCATCGGGACCTGGAGCGCCTTTTCCACCCGGCCGAACGGCCGGGCCACTCCCGGTCGTCCGGCCGGTGCCGCCAAGGGGTGGCGCCACGCAGACTTCCCGCTATCCTTGAGCGGAGAATCCCCATGGCTACTGAATCCAATCTTCTCGGTGCGCTGTCCGACTCGCTGGCGGCACGATTCGCCACCGCAAAGGAGAGCGTCGCCTCGGTGAGACTGTCGGAGAGAGCTCATCTCGGCGCGATCCTGTGGCGAAACGACGTGCTCGTGACCTCGGAGCAGTCGCTTCCCGGGCGGGTGCTCGAGGCGATCCTTCCCGACGGCTCACGCATCCAGGGCAAGCTGGCCGGCCGTGATCCCGCCACCAATGTCGCGGTCATCCGGCTCGAGAGCACGGTGAGCGCGCCAACCCTGGTGGCATCTCTCCCGCGGATCGGGACCCTGGTCATCGCGGCGGGTTCTGACGGCGAGGGCCGCGCGAGCGCCAGACTCGGCATGGTGAATGCCGTGGGTCCCGAGTGGCACAGCATGCGGGGCGGACGGATCGAGGCGCGCATTCAGCTCGACATCGGGCTTGCGGCGAGCGAGGAGGGTGGGCCGGCGTTCGATGCGGCCGGCGGCTGGCTTGGCATGACGACATTCGGTCCCCGCGGCCAGATCCTGGTGATTCCCGCCGCGACCGTGGAGCGCGTTGCGCCCGTTCTGACGGCGAGCGGGCGTGTGCCACGGGGTTGGCTCGGCGTCGCGCTGCATCCGGTGGCGGTGCCCGATGAGCTGCGCGAGGCCGCCGGCGAGGCGAGCGGGCTGATGGTCATGTCGCTGAGCCCCGGGGGCCCCGCGGCCAAGGCCGGGATCGTCGCCGGCGACATCATTCTCGCGGTCGATGGCACCGCTGCGCGCCGTCTGCGGGGCGTGCTCGCGCACTTGGGCAGTGACAGCATCGGCAAGCCCGTCGCACTGCGACTCATTCGCGGCGGTGGCATCATCGACATCGAAGCGGCGATCACGGAACGGCCCCCGACATGACCGAACCCGCCGTCGGGTCGCTCAGCCAAAGCTTGCGTGTGGCGATCGCCGCCCGGGGCCCTGAGCGCGCGGCTGCGCTGCGCGGATTGCTCGAATCCTTGGGACACGTGGTCGTGATGGAAGGCGAGGCAGCCGATGTCGTGCTCGCCGATGAGGAGCGTCCGCGGGAGGAGGATCGCGCGACCGTCGTGCTGGGCGGCACTGACACCGAGGCACGAGGGCTGCTGCCCGCGACCGCCTCCCCCGCGCAGATCGATGCGGCGCTGCACGCGGTGGCGCGCGGCCTCATCGTCAGGTCCCCGGCGACGCGCACTCCCGGATTCAGAGCCGTCCAGGAGAGCGAGCCACGAACGCTGCTGACGCCGCGCGAGGCGCAGGTGCTCGACGCCATCGCCGACGGCCTGACCAACAAAGCGATCGCCCGCCGCCTCGGCATCTCGCTGCACACGGTGAAGTTTCACGTCGAATCCGTTTTCCGCAAGCTCGATGCGGGCACACGCACCGAGGCGGTCGCCCGGGCCACCGAACGGCGGCGTCAGGAGACGATCGAGGTCTGATTGCGCCGCGGCAGCGGACCGCCCTGCGCCGCATGGATCCGCCGCACCGCCTCCAGGTCATCTGCGTCCTCGGCGCGCTTGTCCTCGCGGTAGCGCTTCACCCGCGCAAGGCGCAGGGCGAGACCTGCGGGATAACGGCGGCTCGCCTGCAGATCGCTGAAGGCGATCTCGACCACGAGCTCCGGCCGCACGTACACCGTCCATCGGTCGCGATGCCTCTCGCGCGCCAGCAGCTCACCTGTCTGCCAGGCGAGCATCGCGTCGGTCAATCCTTTGAAGGTCTTGCCCAACATCACGTACGCCCCGGTCCTCCGATCGAGCGCGCCGAGATGCAGGTTCGAGAGCTTCCCCGTGCGCCGCCCGTGCCCCCACTCGGCGGCCAGAACGATGAGATCGAGCGTATGGGCGTGCTTGATCTTCAGCCAGCTCGCGCCTCTGTTGCCCGCCTCATAGGGTGAATCGAGCGCCTTCGCCATGACGCCCTCGTGTCCAGCGGCGAGCGCCGCCTGGTAGAAGGCTCGCGCCTCGGAGGCCGAGGCCGTGACGATTCGTGGCACGCGCAGGGCATCAGGGAGCAATGCGGCGAGCGCGTCGGCCCGCTCGCGCAGCGGCCGGTCGGCGAGGCTCCGTTCATCCACCCGCAGACAATCGAAGAAGAACACGCGTACGGGAAGCTCCGTCGACAGCTTCTTAACTTCGAGCCGGCGACCGAAGCGGCGCATGGTGACCTGGAAGGGGTGCGGCCGGCCCGAGGTGTCGTACGCGATCGCCTCCCCGTCCAACACCAGTACCCGCGCCGGCAGCGCGCGCACGGCCGCGACGATCTCAGGCAGCGCCTGGGTGATCTCGTTCAGAGTGCGGGTATAGAGACGCACCTGCCCGCCGTCCTTGTGCGCCTGCACCCGCGCTCCGTCCAGCTTCCATTCGAGCGCAACCTCATTCCCTCCCAACTCCCGCAGCGCTTCCTCCACCTCTGTCGCCGTCTGCGCCAACATGGGGGCCACCGGCGAGAAGAGCTCGAGCTGAAACCGATCGAGCCCGGCGCCGCCCTCGCTCATCGCGACCGCAGCGAGCTCACCGAGACTCTGCGCGTACATTGCCGCGCGCCGCACCTTCGCGACCGCGATCCCCGTCGCGGCCGCAATCGCATCGAGCATCACTCCGGCGAGCGCTCCCTGGCGCAGCTCGCCGACCAGCAGTCGGATGAGAAAGCTGCGCTCTTCGCCCGTAGCTCTGGAGAAGAGATCGCTCAGTGCCGCCCCTCGGCGCACCGTGGACCCGCTGCCGCGGATGCTGGCCAGGTTCGCCAGAAGCCGGTCCGTTTGCCCGACCGACAGGCTCGCTTGCCCGGGTGCCGGTCCTGCCTCGCCCGTTACCGCCTGCAAGGCCGCGTAGCCGATACCGATCCGGCCCTGCGGTAGCTCGCCCGAGAGGTAACTCACGCCGATCCTGATCTCTTCCCGCGTCAGCCTTCCGAGAAGCCCGGCGAGCTCCCGCACCTTCATGAGGCGCGAGGAGGTCTCGCCCACTCGGGCGGAAGTGCTGACGAGCTCGGCAAGCAGGGTCATGCGGGCGATCTTGCCAGATCGAAGCCGGCTCTACGGCCTGGCTGTGCACCATGCCCCGCGGCCCGCTCGCGCTCGATGCGAACTTCCCCGCGACAGCCTCTCGGAGCTGAGCCGCCTCCAGCACATCCTTGACTCTGGCCCGGGCCGGGGGGGCACGTTATAGACCCCCGAGTGCCGGAAGGTGCCCTGGGCACGTCAGGGTCCTCGACGATCAGGGGGGGAGGATGTCAACCTTTCGGGCGATTCATCTGCTGAGAATGTGCCTGATATAGTCGGGCACGAGCCTCCGACCTGCGCACCGGGGGCGCCGCAGAGGAGGACGGTCATGAGAATCGGCGTACTCGGTTCAGGCATCGTCGGCACGACGCTCGCTGGCGGATTCCTCGCCCACGGCCACGAGGTGATGATCGGCTCGCGAGAGCCGGTGAACGGTGTCTTGCGGTTCTTCACCTCACTCGATGACTCGCTCATGGAGCGCCTGCAGAAGGAATTTCCGCAGATCCGGTTCGTCAAGGCATTCAACTCCGTCGGCTCCGCGCGGATGGTCAACCCGGCGTACGCGCAAGGCGGCGGAATCAGTGGACACACGCCTTCAAGCTCCTGACGTCATGACCGACCGCCAAATTGAGATCAGAGCCATCCGCCGCGCCGACTACGAGAGCTGGCGTCCGCTATGGGATGGCTACAACGCCTTCTACGGCCGTAGCGGTGCGATCGCGCTTCCGGAGCCGATCACCCGCTCGACCTGGGAGCGGTTCCTCGACGCCGCCGAACCTGTGCATGCGTTGGTGGCGGAGCGCGAGGGGAGGGTGGTGGGCCTCGCGCATTATCTCTACCACCGCAGCACCACACGTTTGCGCGACGTCTGTTACCTCCAGGATCTGTTCACGGCGCCCGAGCTGCGCGGTCTGGGCATCGGACGGCGACTGATCCGGGGCGTCTACGACGCGGCGCGCTCGGCTGGCTGCAGTCGCGTGTACTGGCAGACGCACCTCACCAATCAGCCAGGCCGGGCACTCTACGACAAGCTCGCCGAGCATCAGGGCTTCATCGTTTATTCACATGAGTTGGGGCCCCCGGCCCCCTGAGTCTCGCCGGCGTGTAACGACATGTTCCAGGAAACGGTCGCAAGGCTCGGGCCGCTGGTTCTCTTCCTGCTCGTGCTGCTTCAGCAGGCGGGCGTGCCCTATCCCATCACCCCCGTGCTCATCGTCGCGGGCGCCGTCTCGGTTCACGGCCATCTGCCGGCCGCGGCGGTGATCGCTCTTGCCGTCGCTGCGGCTTTGATCGCCGATCTTGGCTGGTACACGGCGGGGTTTCGGCTCGGGGGGCGGGCTCTCAAAATCCTGTGTGCGCTCTCACTTTCGCCGGACTCCTGCGTGTCGGACACGGAGCGTTGGTTCGGCCGATTCGGCCTGCGCGTACTCCTCATCGCCAAGTTCGTGCCCGGGCTCGGGCTCGTCGCGACCGCGATGGCCGGCGTCGCGCGCGCGAGCCTCGAGGGCTTCCTTCTCTACGATCTGCTCGGCAACGCTCTCTGGGTGAGCGTGGCGGTGTGCCTCGGTGTGCTCTTTCACGATGCGGTGGGCGATGTGCTGCGGGTGCTGGCAGAGCTCGGGTACTGGGGCGTCGCGCTGGTGGCGGCTGCGCTCGCAGTCTTTCTTGTGGTCAAGCTGTGGCAGCGGCGCGCGCTCATCCGCGAGCTGCGCCTGTCGCGCATCTCCGTGGCGGAGCTCAAGGAGTTGCTCGATCGCGGACGCGCGCCGGTCATCATCGATGCGCTAGCGCCCGCGAGCCGGCGACGCGAGGGCATGATTCCCGGAGCAATCCCGGTCGAGGTGCTGCGTCTCGATTCCGGCCCGGCAACACTGCCTGCGGAGGCGGAGGTGATCATCTATTGCGCCTGTCCCAATGAGGCTGCCGCCGCCCGCATCGCGCAACAGCTGATTCGGATGGGCTGCATTCGCGTGCGTCCGCTCACGGGCGGGATCTTCGCCTGGAAGGACGCGGGATTCGAGGTCGACGCGGCGCCGAAATCCGCAATCACGGCAGCTCCCCACGCCGCTATTTGAGGTGTGCGGCGCCGCGCCACAACGATGTTCCGACGAGTCCCAAGCCGAGCACCAGAGACAGCCAGCCGAAGGCATCGCCGATCCGATCGTAGAGGGTCGTGCCTCCGCGCCCGGCGAGCGGCAATTCACCGATCACGGTGGTGAATCCCGCAACCGTAGGCGCCTCGGCCACGATGCGGCCGTAGCGATCGTTCAGCGTGAGGAGTCCGTGGCGCGCGCTTCTTGCCATCGGCACGCCGTTCTCGACGCTCCTCAACAGCGCATCGCGAGCATGAAACCATCTGTCGGCCCCGAAGTCCCAGGCGGGGACCGCCAACAGCCTCGGCCGGGTTGCCCGCTCGTCACGTCGCAGCATGCGTTGGAAGTCCATATCCAGGCAGATCTCCAAGCCAACTCCGTTGGGCAGCACCACGGGTCCGGTGCCCGGCTTGAACACCGACGACTCGAGCACCGGGATGAGATGCCGCTTCTCGTAGGTCACGGGGGCCGAGGCTCCCGGCGCAAAGGCCCACGCAACATTGTGGGCCACGCCATCGGTCTTCGCGCCAAAGCCCGCAACGACCGTTGCTCCGACCGCCTCAGCCGCCGCGGCGAGCTTCGCTTGCGCGATGGTTTGCAGGGAGGAAGCGATCTGCGAGATGTTCTCCGGCAGCACCACCAGCTGCACTCCGCGTCCGCGTAGGCGCTCGATCTGGCCGGCATAGCGGTCGACCGCCGCGAGCTCCGCGTTATCGTCCGGCTTCTGAGGCGCACCTGGGTTCAGATGCGGCCCCATCGTCGCGTCGCTGTCGATCAGCGCTACGCGCATGCGGGCCGTGGCCGGCGTCGAAATGCGCCAGTAGCCGTAAGCGGCGTTCGCGGCGAAGAGCGCGAGGGCGAGCACGACCGGAGCGCCGCGGCGGGTTTTCAGGCCGAGCGCGAGTCCCGCGGATACCGCGCCGATGAGGAAGGTGATACCGCAGAATCCGAAGAGGGACGCGCTCTGCACCAACATCGGCGCGGCCGCCTCGACCGTCGCGGGCGAGCCGATCGACCCCGCGGCGCTGATCAGCGAGACGAGCAGATCCGATGCCGCCCACAGCGCCGCGAAGGCGAGCACGGCGGGGATCGGACCGAGCGCGCGCCGCACCAGCCGCGAGGCGATCACCGCGAGGGCAAAGAGCAGCCCCGGCACGATAAACCAGAAGACCAACACCGACGCCGGAATGATCCCGGCGTACACGCGCAGCAGGTTAGTCAGTCCGAGCGCGAACGCCGCCCACGAGGCGATGAGCGCGACCCAGTGCTTCGACGCGCCGAAGGCGAGCCAGAGGATCGGTACCGGTGCGATCCACAGCAGCCACCACTCGCCGCCGATCCCGAGGGAGAAATAGAACCCCGCCGCGCTGAGCAGCGTGCAGACGATCGCGATCATCGAGGTCTCTCCACCGTGAACGACTGGAGCACGCGCCGCATGGCGCGCTGGTACAGGGCGCGAAACTCCGCCTCGCCGCCGGCGATGCGTCCGGCGCGATAGAGCGTCACGAGACCCTGACTCAGCGCCGAGATGATCAACATCATCTCGACCGGCGGCGCCCCCGCGAGCTCTCCCTGCCCGATGGCTTGCTCGAGCGCTCGCAGCACGACGTTGCCGGCCGGCGAGCGGCCGGCGGCGAAGTCATCCGGGTAGCGCCGCGCCTTGCGGGAGGGAAGAAGGAAGGCGGCCTCGAAGCGGCGCGGCTCGCGCAGCGCGAACTCCAGAGCCGCCTCGCTCAGCTGCTCGAGCTTTGCCTGTCCGTGCGCCGCCGGCAGCGCCTCGACACGCGCAAACCACTCCTCGAGCCCATCGAGCACGAGCGCATCGACCAGGGCCTCCTTGCCGTGAAAATGCCGGTAGATCGCCATCGGCGTGACGCCGACCTTCGCCGCCACATCGCGCAGCGACAGCCCTTCGATCCCCCGGCGATCGAAGGCTTTGCGGGCGGCGGCCAGGATCCGGTCGCGCGTGCTCATGTATACAGTGTATACATGAGCCGCGACGCAAGCAAGCATGCATGCGGCCCGATCGAGGCGCCGCATTCGCTGGGCTTCTCGGGCTTAGAGGAGCACCCGCTCGATGCCGCCGTGGTTCGCCCGCGCCACGTATTCGGCCATCCAGTTCTCCCCGAGCACGTGCCGGGCGATCTCGACCACGATGTAGTCGGCATCGAGATCGGCATCATCGTTGTAACGCTTCAGACCCTGCAGGCACGATGGGCAGGAGGTGAGGATCTTCACCTGCCCGGCGCCCGCCGCGCGCAGCCGCTGCGCGCCGGCGCGGACTTCCTCTTCCTTGCGGAAGCGAACCTGGGTCGAGATATCCGGGCGGGTGAGGGCGAGCGTGCCCGATTCCCCGCAGCAGCGCTCGCTCTTCTCGATGCGGCCGTTGCGCGCGTCGTTCAGCAGCGTGTTGACGACCTTGAGCGCATCGTAGCTCTTCATCGGCGAATGACAGGGGTCGTGATACATGTAGCGCGCCCCCGTCACCCCCTCGAGCCTCACCCCTTTCTCCATCAGATACTCGTGAATGTCGATGATCCGCGAGCCGGGGAAGATCTCCTCGAACTCATAGCTCTGCAGCTGGTCGTAGCACGTGCCGCAGCTCACCACCACGGTGCGAATGTCCAGGTAGTTGAGTGTATTCGCGAGGCGGTGAAACAACACCCGGTTGTCGGTGGTGATCTTCTCCGCGCGCTCGAACTGACCCGCGCCGCGCTGCGGGTATCCGCAGCAGAGATACCCCGGCGGCAGAACGGTCTGCACTCCGACCTGCCAGAGCATCGCCTGGGTTGCGATGCCCACCTGCGAGAAGAGCCGCTCCGAGCCGCAACCGGGGAAATAGAACACCGCCTCGGTGTCGCTGCTCGTCGCGGCCGGATCGCGAATGATCGGCACATAGGCGGGATTCTCGATGTCGAGCAGCGCGCGCGCGGTCTTCTTCGGCAGCCCGCCGGGCATGCGCTTGTTCACGAAGTGCACGACCTGCTCGCGCATCGCCGGTCGGCCCGTCGTCGCGGGCGGGCGGCGCGTCTGCGCCCGCGCCAGGCGCTTCAGTACTCCATGCGCGGCCCGTTGCCCCCTGTATCCCCATTCGATCAGGAGCTTGCGGGTGAGCCGGATGGTTTGCGGGTGGGTCGCATTGAGGAAGAACAGGGTGGCGGCGCCGCCGATATTGAAGCGCTTCCTGCCCATGCGTCGCAGCAGGTCGCGCATGGCCATCGACACATCGCCGAAGTCGATATCCACCGGGCAGGGGCTCGCGCACTTGTGGCAGAGGGTGCAATGGTCGCCGACGTCGGCGAACTCGTCCCAATGGCGGATGCTGACGCCGCGGCGCGTCTGCTCCTCGTAGAGGAACGCCTCGATGAGAAGAGAGGTCGCGAGGATCTTGTTACGCGGACTGTAGAGCAGGTTGGCGCGCGGTACGTGGGTGGCGCAGACCGGCTTGCACTTGCCGCAGCGCAGGCAGTCCTTGACGGAGTCGGAGATCGTCCCGATGTCCGACTGCTGCATGATGAGCGACTCGTGACCGAGCAGGTTGAAGCTCGGCGTGTAGGCGTTCGAGAGATCGCCGCCCGCTTGGAGCTTGCCGAGATTGAAGTGCCCGTCAGGATCGATCGCCCGCTTGTAAGCGCGGAACTCCGCGATCTCCGCCCCGTCGAGGAACTCGAGCTTGGTGATGCCGATCCCGTGCTCGCCGGAGATGGCGCCGTCGAGGCGGCGCGCGATACTCATGATTCGCGCGACCGTCGCCGTCGCCGTTCGCAGCATCTCGTAGTCGTCGGAATTGACCGGGATGTTGGTGTGTACGTTGCCGTCGCCGGCATGCATGTGGAGCGCGACGAATAGCCGCCCTCGCAGAACACGACGATGGGCGTCTTCGCAGGAGTCGAGGATCGGAGCGAATACCCGCCCGCCGAAGATCTGCCGCAAAGGCGCCCGCAGCTCGCGTTTCCACGAAATGCGGATCGTGCGGTCCTGCGCCACATGGAAGATGCGCAACCGCGCGTTGGCCGCCGACCGGGCGCGCAGCTCCGCGGCGATGCCCGCGCCACAGAGCCTCTCGAGTTGCGGCAGGGCCGCGGCAAGAGCCGTGTCGAGATGCTGCGCGAGCCATTGCCAGCGGGCGCGCGTCTGCGCGAGCAGCTGCCGCGCCTGCGAAGCCCGCTCGCCTATGACCTCGGCATCGGGTACGTTGCCGAGCTCCGTATCCTCGCCCCGCGCGAGCGGCAGCGGCGCTTCGAATACGCGCTCGAGCTCGCCGATGAGCGTGAGCTTGTTGGCGACCGAGAGTTCGATGTTGATCCGCTCGATCTCATCGGTGTACTCGCCCATGCGAGCGAGCGGCAGCACCACGTCCTCGTTGATCTTGAAGGCGTTGGTATGGCGTGCTATGGCGGCGGTGCGGGCGCGATCCAGCCAGAACGTACGCCGCGCCTCGGCGCTCACCGCGACGAAGCCCTCGCCGCTGCGCGCGTTGGCGATCCGCACGATGTCGGAGGTGGCCGCGGCCACCTCGGCCGCGTCCTCGCCCACGATGTCGCCGAACAGGGCCATCTTCGGCAGCGAGCCGCGCTTGGATTTGGTGGTGTAGCCGACCGCGTGCAGATATCGCTCATCCATGTGCTCGAGACCCGCCAATCGGACACTGCCGCGCGCCGCCAGGGCATCGAGATGGTCCTTGATTTCGACGATTGCCGGCACCGCATCGCGCGCCTGGCCGAAGAACTCGAGGCATACGGTGCGCGTGTGCGCGGGAGAGCGGTGCAGCACCCATCGCGCGGCGGTGATGATGCCGTCACAGCCTTCCTTCTGCACACCCGGCAGGCCGCCGAGGAACTTGTCGGTGACGTCCTTGCCCAAGCCCGCCTTGCGAAATTTCCGCCCGGGAATGCGTAAGGTTTGCGTTCGCAGCGTGGGCGCCTGCTCCGGCGGCTCCCGGCCGTCCTTCCAAAGGAGCTCGAACTCCGCCATCTCCGTGTCGTGAATCTTGCCGCGGTTATGAGCGACCCTGCTGACCTCCAGCCAGTTGCCGTCGCAGTCGACCATGCGCCACCACGCCAGATTGTCGACCGCCGTGCCCCAGAGCACGGCCTTCTTGCCACCGGCATTCATGGCGATGTTGCCGCCGATGCAGGAAGCGTCGGCGGAGGTGGGGTCGACGGCGAACACCAGACCGCCTTTCTCCGCCGCGACCGCGACGCGGCGGGTCACGACGCCGGCCTCGGAGAAGATCGTCGGCGCGGGCTCGGTCAGGCCGGGGAGCCGGACAATCTCGATTTCGCCGAGGCGCTCGAGTTTCTCCGTGTTGATGACCGCCGAGAGCGGCGTCAGCGGAATCGCGCCGCCCGTGTACCCGGTGCCACCGCCGCGCGGGATGATCGTGAGCCCAAGCTCGATGCAGCTGCGCACGAGCTCCGGGATCTGCGCTTCGCTGTCCGGCATCAGCACCACGAGGGGGTATTCCACCCGCCAGTCGGTCGCATCCGTCACGTGCGATACGCGCGCATAGGCATCGAAGCGGATGTTGTCGGCGCGGGTGTGGCGTCGAAGTGCGCGCGCCGCCCGACGGCGCAGCGCTGCCCGGGCGTCGAAATCGGTCTCGAAGGCCTGCACCGCCGCGCTCGCAGCCGCGAGCAGCTCCCCGACGCGATCGTAGCGCGGGGTGTCGCTCGGGTCCCGGCGGCGGTCGACCTCCGCCAGGCGGTGATGCAGTGCTTCGATCAGCAGGCGCCGCCGGCGCTTGTTCTCGAGCAGGTCATCCTGCAGGTAGGGATTGCGACGTACGACCCAGATGTCGCCCAGCACCTCGTACAGCATGCGTGCCGAGCGGCCCGTGCGCCGCTCGTGCCGCAGCTCCTCGATCAGCGCCCAGTGCCTCGCGCCGAGCAGCCGGATCACGATCTCCCGGTCCGAGAACGAGGTGTAGTTGTAGGGGATCTCGCGCACCCGCGCCGATGGCTCGCTTTCGCGCGCGGGCCCGAGAGGCAGTTGTTCCTGCGCCGGTACGGCGTTCATTCCTACGGCAGATCCGTGCCGCCCATCAGATAGCGGTCGCACTCGCGCGCCGCACCGCGGCCCTCGTTGATGGCCCATACCACCAGGCTCTGGCCGCGCCGGCAGTCACCCGCCGCGAAGACACCCTTAACGCTCGTAGCGAACACACCGTGCTCGGCCACGATGTTGGTGCGCGAGTCGGTTCGCACGCCGAGCTCCGCGAGCAGCGGCTGTTCCGGGCCGGTAAATCCCATCGCGAGCAGCACGAGGTCCGCCGCAATCTCCCGCTCGCTGCCGGCCACATCGACCGGAGCGGGTCGGCCACCGGAATCCGTCCGCCAGGCAACTTCCACCGTGCTGAGTGAGCGGACGCGTCCGGCATCTCCGTTCAGACGTCTCACCGTGGTGACGTACACGCGCGGGTCGGAGCCGAACTTCGCCGCCGCCTCCTCCTGGCCGTAGTCGAGCTTGTAGACCTTCGGCCACTCCGGCCAGGGGTTGTCGGTGGCACGCTCCATCGGCGGCCGGGACATGATCTCGATCTGTGTCAGGCTCTTGCAGCCCTGGCGCATGGCGGTGGCGACGCAGTCCGTGCCCGTGTCACCGCCGCCCACCACGATGACGTGCTTGCCGCGCGCATGGACCGGGCTGTGATCCGGCCCGCCGTTGAGCAGCGCTTTGGTGCTCGCCGTCAGGTACTCCATCGCCAGGTGCACGCCCTGAAGCTTGCGGTTCTCGACGGTGAGGTCCCGCGCCTGCGTGGCCCCCGTACAGAGCACGACGGCATCGAAGTCCTTGAGGAGCAGCATCGGCTCGACGTTCTCGCCGACGTTGGCGTTGCATACGAACTTGACGCCCTCCTGCTGCATCAGCTCGATGCGCCGCAGCACGACTTCCTTCTTGTCGAGCTTCATGTTGGGGATGCCGTACATCAAAAGGCCCCCGGGCCGATCTTCGCGCTCGAGTACGCTCACCGAGTGCCCGGCACGATTCAGCTGTGCGGCGGCGGCGAGACCCGCCGGGCCGGAGCCGATCACCGCCACCCGCTTGCCGGTGCGCGCCGCGGGCGGCTCGGGTGCGATCCAGCCCTGCTCCCAGCCCTTGTCGACGATGGCGTTCTCGACGCTCTTGATGGTCACCGGTGGAGCGTTGATCCCGAGCACGCACGAGCCCTCACACGGCGCCGGACACACCCGGCCGGTGAACTCCGGAAAGTTGTTGGTCTTGTGCAGTCTTTCGAGCGCTTCGCGCCAGAGACCCCGGTAGACGAGGTCGTTCCACTCCGGGATGAGGTTGTTGACCGGGCAGCCGGAGGCCATACCCGAGATGAGCGTTCCCGTGTGGCAGAACGGCACGCCGCAATCCATGCAGCGGGCGGCCTGGTGAGCCAAGCGCTTCTCGTCCATGTGATGATGGAACTCCTGCCAGTCGCGCACGCGCTCGATGGGCGTGCGGTCCACGGGCAGCTCGCGCAGATACTCGATGAAACCAGTCGGCTTGCCCATGCTGCTAATTTCCGCCGACGCGCGCGAGATCGCGCGCATTCTCTTCGAAGGCCACCATGATGGCCTCGTCCCCCGTCAACCCTTGGGCTTGGGCGCGCTTGAGCGATGCCAGGGCGCGCTTGAAGTCCTTGGGCACGACCGCGACGAACCTGGGCAGCAGCTGCGCCCAGCCCTCGAGCACGTAGCGCGCGCGCTCGCTGCCCGTCAGCTCCCGATGGCGCTCGATCATGCCGCGCACCCGGGCGATTTCCTCTGCATCCTCCAGCCGCTCGAGTTCCACCATCTGCGTATTGACGTGTGCCGGGAAATCGCCCGACTCATCCAGCACGTAAGCGATGCCGCCCGACATGCCGGCGCCGAAATTGCGTCCCGTGGAACCGAGGACGACCACACGGCCGCCCGTCATGTATTCGCAGCCGTGATCGCCGACCGCTTCCGCGACCGCATCGGCGCCGCTGTTACGCACCGCGAAGCGCTCGCCCGCCATGCCGCAGATATAGGCCTCGCCGCTCGTCGCGCCGTAGAGGCCGACGTTGCCAATGATGATGTTCTCCTGCGGGATGAACGGCGAGCCCGCCGGTGGGTAGACCACGAGCCGGCCGCCGGAGAGCCCCTTGCCGAGGTGGTCGTTGGCATCGCCCTCGAGCACGAAGGTCATGCCGCGCGGCATGAAAGCGCCGAAGCTCTGCCCGGCAGATCCCTTGAACGCGATCCAGATGGTGTCATCCGGCAGGCCCTCGGGACCGTACTTGCGCGTGACCTCGCTGCCGGTGATGGTGCCGACCACCCGGTTGACGTTGCGGATTGGCAGCTCGGCGCGGACCGGCTCGCCACGCTCGATGGCGGGCCGGCAGATCTCGAGCAGCTGCGTCACGTCCAGGGATTTCTCCAGGCCGTGATCCTGCTCGATCTGGCGGAAGCGACCGACCTCGGCGCCGACATCGGGCTGATAGAGGATGTTGCTGAAGTCGAAGCCCTTGACCTTCCAGTGGTCGATGACTTTTCTCGGGCTCAGGCGGTCCACCCGTCCGATCATTTCCGCCACGGTGCGCAAGCCGAGCTGCGCCATGATCTCGCGCATGTCCTGCGCGATGAAGCGCATGAAGTTGACCACATGCTCCGGCTGGCCGGCGAACTTCTCACGCAGCCGCGGATCCTGCGTAGCCACACCCGCGGGGCAGGTGTTGAGATGACAGACACGCATCATGATGCAGCCGAGCGCCACGAGCGGTGCCGTCGCAAATCCGAACTCCTCCGCTCCGAGGAGCGCCGCGATCACTACATCACGGCCGGTCTTGAGCTGTCCGTCGGCCTCCACCGCGATGCGGCTGCGCAGATTGTTGAGCACCAGCGTCTGATGCGTTTCCGCGACGCCGAGCTCCCACGGCAGGCCGGCATGCGCAATGGAGGTCTGCGGTGAGGCGCCCGTGCCCCCGTCATGTCCGCTGATCAGCACGACATCGGCATGGGCCTTGGCGACGCCCGCGGCGATCGTGCCCACGCCGACTTCCGAGACCAGCTTGACGCTGATGCGGGCTTTGCGGTTAGCGTTCTTCAGATCATGGATGAGCTCCGCGAGATCCTCGATGGAGTAGATGTCATGGTGCGGGGGAGGGGAAATGAGGCCGACTCCGGCCGTGGTGTGCCGCGTCTTCGCGATCCAGGGATACACCTTCGTGCCGGGCAGCTGCCCGCCCTCGCCGGGCTTCGCGCCCTGTGCCATCTTGATCTGCAGCTCGCGGGCATTGACCAGGTACTGACTCGTGACGCCGAAGCGGCCCGAGGCCACCTGTTTGATGGCGCTGTTCTTCGAGTCGCCGTTCGGCAGCGGCCGGTAGCGCTCCGGATCCTCGCCTCCTTCGCCGGTGTTGCTCTTGCCGCCGATGCGGTTCATGGCGATGGCGAGCGTCTCGTGCGCCTCCTGGCTGATCGAGCCATAGGACATGGCACCTGACTTGAAGCGCCTGAGGATGCTCTCGACGGGCTCGACTTCTTCCAACGGCACCGGTTCGGACGGTGCGAATTCGAGCAGCCCCCGCAGTGTCGCGAGCGTCTTTGACTGCTCATCGACCAGCTTCGCATAGGACTTGTAGGTGCCATAGCTGCCCGTGCGCACGGCCTTCTGCAGGCGATGGATCGACTCGGGGTTGAAGAGGTGATGCTCGCTGCCGGCTCGCCACTGGTATATTCCACCGGCTTCGAGCGCATGTCCGTTGGTCGGCCGTGCGGGGAATGCAGAGCGGTGACGCATCAACACTTCCTGCGCGACGGTCTCCATGCCGATGCCGCCGATGCGCGAGGCGGTCCAGGTGAAGTACTGATCGATGACGTCCGAAGCTAAGCCCACGGCCTCGAACACCTGGGCGCCGCGATAGCTCTGGATGGCGGAGATGCCCATCTTGGACATCACTTTGACGACGCCCTTGGTCGCGGCTTTGACGTAATTCTTGCAGGCGAGCCTCGCGTCGACGTTCGCCACCAGTCCCTCGTGAATCATGCTCTCCAGCGTCTCGAACGCGAGGTAGGGATTGACGACCGAGCAGCCGTAGCCGATGAGGAGCGCGAAGTGGTGCACTTCGCGTGCCTCACCGGTCTCGAGGGCGAGGCTGATGCGCGTACGCAGCCCCTCGCGGATGAGGTAGTGGTGCAGCGCGCTCACCGCGAGCAGCGCGGGCACCGCCGCGAACTCGCGGCTCACACCCCGGTCGCTCAGGATCAGGATGTTGACTTCCTCGTCCTCGATGAGGCGCCGCGCCGCCAGGCAGAGCTCCTCGACGGATTTCGTGAGTCCCTTCTCACCGCGCGTCGCGCGAAAGAGGATGGAGAGAGTGCCGACCTTCAGGCCCGGGAGCGCGAGGCGGCGGACCTTGGCGAATTCCTCGTTGGTGAGGATCGGACCCTTGAGCTCGAGACGGCGGCAGTCCGCGGGCTGAGGACGCAGCAGATTGCCCTCGGAGCCGAGCCGGACCTCCGAAGAGGTGATGAGCTCCTCGCGGATGCAGTCGATCGGCGGGTTGGTCACCTGCGCGAAGAGCTGCTTGAAGTAATCGTAGAGCAGGCGCGGGCGGCTCGAGAGCGCCGCGAGCGGCGTGTCGTCGCCCATCGAGCCCACCGCCTCGACGCCGTTCCTCGCCATCGGCTCGAGGAGCGTGCGCTCGTCCTCGAACGTATAGCCGAAGGCGATCTGCCGCGCCCGCAGGGTCTGGGGATCGGGCGGCGGCAGCTCGGCGGCGGTGGGAAGGTCCCTCAGGTGCACCAGGTGCTCGTCCAGCCAGAGACGATACGGGTGCTCGGTGGCCACGGTGCGCTTGATCTCCTCGTCCTCGATGATGCGGCCCTGCTCGGTATCGACGAGGAACATACGCCCGGGCTGCAGCCGCCCCTTGCGCACCACATCCTGCGGCGGCACCTCGAGCACGCCGGCCTCGGAGGCCATGATGACGAGGTCGTCCTTGGTGACGTAATAGCGTGAGGGCCGCAGGCCGTTCCGATCGAGCACCGCGCCGATCTTCCTGCCGTCGGTGAAAGCGATCGAGGCCGGCCCATCCCATGGCTCCATGAGGCTCGAGTGATACTGGTAGAACGCCCGCAGGTCCGGATCCATCCCCTCGTGGTTCGACCAGGGCTCCGGGATCAGCATCATCATGGCGTGCGGGAGCGAGCGCCCGGCGAGCACCAGCAGCTCGAGCGTATTGTCGAGCATCGCCGAGTCGCTGCCGTTCGGGTTGACGACCGGCAAAATCTTCCGGGTGTCCTCGCCGAAGAGATCCGAGGCGAAGAGCGCCTCGCGCGCTTTCATCCAGTTGAAGTTGCCCCGCAGGGTGTTGATCTCGCCGTTGTGGGCGAGGTAGCGGTACGGGTGCGCGCGGTCCCAGCTGGGGAACGTGTTGGTGCTGAAGCGGGAATGCACCAGCGCGAGCGCCGTCTCCATGGCCGGGTGCTGGAGATCCGTGAAGTACTGGGTCAGCTGCTCGGTGAGCAGCATCCCCTTGTAGACGAAGGTCTTGTGCGAGAGGCTGCAGAGATACCAGTACTCCGCCCCGTCGATGGTCGAGGCGCGCAGCTCGCTGTACGCGCGCTTCCTGATGATGTAGAGCTTGCGCTCGAACTCCCGCTCATCCCGCACGCCGGGTCCGCGCGCGATGAACACCTGGCGGATGAAAGGCTCGCCCGCCCGCGCCGTCTCCCCGAGGGAGCTGTTGTTCACCGGCAGCGTGCGCCAGCCGAGGAGCGTCTGCCCCTCGGACTGGATGATGTGCTCGAACAGCTCGACCAGGCGCCGGCGCCGGGTCGGGTTTCGCGGCAGGAAAACGAGCCCGCTTGCGTACTCCCCGGGTCCTGGGAGCGAGAAGAGGCGGTCCTTCTTCGCCACGTACTGGAAGTAGGCATGCGGCATCTGGATGAGCACGCCCGCGCCGTCGCCCGTGTTGGCCTCGCAGCCGCAGGCGCCCCGGTGATCGAGGTTACGCAGGACCTGGATGGCCTGCTCGAGGATGCGGTGGGACTTGCGGCCCTTGACGTCGGCGACGAAGCCCACGCCGCAGGCCTCGTGCTCGAACCACGGGTCGTAGAGCCCCTGTTTTCCCGGGGCAAGGTGCGGGGGGCATCGCCGCGACCCCGGGGGGACCCGGGGGGTGCGCGCCGCGGCACTCCGGCGCTGATGTCGCATGACTGATCGGCCTCTCGTGGGTGGGAACGCGGGCGCACGGCTCCTTACGCCGCTGCGAGCCCCCATCGATGGATTGGGCCTCGCCAACGGCGCCCGCAAAAAGCTGCTTCAAAGACTTGAGGGCGGATCGCGGCGCTGCACCCGGACGCTTGAAGGAGGAGTCCGGGCGGCGCGTGCCCATCTGAGCCGCCGATATAGCCCGATAATATCCGCCCGTGGCACCGGGTCAATGGTGGCGCAGGCTTTTTTCGGGACCTTCAATGAAAATCGCAACCTTCAATGTCAACGGCATCGGCAGCCGGCTGCCGGCGCTCCTCGAATGGCTGGCCCGGGAGTCGCCCGATATCGCCTGTCTGCAGGAGCTCAAGGCGCCCGATCCCGCCTTTCCGGAGGCCGCGATCCGCCTCGCCGGCTATGAGGCGGTCTGGCACGGCCAGCGCTCGTTCAACGGCGTCGCGATCCTCGCCCGCGGGACTGCGCCGGTCGAGATCCGCCGGGGACTTCCCGGCGACCCCGATGATACGCACAGCCGCTACATCGAGGCGCAGGTCGGTGAGCTCGTGGTCGGCTGTCTTTACCTGCCGAACGGCAATCCGCAGCCCGGTCCCAAATTTGACTACAAGCTCGCGTGGCTCGAGCGGCTCATCCAGCACGCCGGGGCATTGCTCGCTCGCGGCCGGCCGGTGGTGCTGGCCGGCGACTACAACGTCGTGCCGACTGATTTCGACATCTACGATCCGACATACTGGCGAAAGGACGCGCTGCTGCAGCCGGAAAGCCGCGCCGCCTATCAGCGTCTGCTCGACCAGGGCTGGACGGATGCGTTGCGCGCACGCCATCCGCAGGAGCGGATCTACACCTTCTGGGATTACTTCCGTGATCATTGGAAACGCAACGCGGGACTGCGCATCGATCACCTGCTGCTGAGCCCGGATCTCGCGCCGCGCCTCCTCGATGCCAACGTCGATGGTTGGGTGCGCGGCGGGGAGAAGCCGAGCGATCACGCGCCCACCTGGGTCACGCTCGCTCCGGGCGGCGGCTGACCTAACATGAGCGCGCGCCTCGCGGAGCGTCAGCGGAACCGGTACCCGCCTTTTACATTTCCCTTCATATTCCATAGAGTAGGGCGGTGGCCGCAATTCGCAGTACCGACAACCTGGATTTGTCAGCGATCTGCCTGTTTCTGGACGTTGACGGTACGCTGCTCGAGATCGCGGCAGGGCCGCAGGCGGTACTCGTCCCCGATGAGTTGCGGGAGCGGCTGCGCGCGCTCCAGCTTGCAAGCGGTGGGGCCGTTGCCCTCGTCAGCGGGCGCGCGATCGCGGATCTCGATGCTCTGTTTGCGCCGCTGACGCTGCCGTCGGCGGGCCTGCACGGCTTCGAGCGGCGCGGCGCCTCGGGCGCTTACGGCCGGCGGCCGCTTCCTTCCGCCGCTGCGCTCGAGTGCGCGCGACAGGCGATGTTACATCTCGCTCAGCGGCACGCGGGCTTGCTCCTCGAGGACAAGAAATTCGCGCTGGCGCTGCATTATCGTGCCGCGCCCCGTCTCGAGGACACGGTCGTCCGGGAGATGGAGGAAGTGGCGGCCAGGGTTGCGAGCGACCTCGAGCTGCAGCGCGGCAAGATGGTGGTGGAGCTGCGCCCGGCCGGCGCGACGAAAGCGCACGCCGTGGCGGCCTTTCTCGAGGAGGCGCCGTTTGCCGGCCGCGTGCCGGTCTTCGTCGGCGACGATCTGACGGACGAGCCGGCGTTCGAGCTCGTCAATCGCCTGCAAGGCATATCGGTGATCGTGAGCGCCACGCGCGCCTCGGCGGCGCGCACGCGCCTCGGGGATGTGAGCGCGGTGCGGGGTTGGCTCGCGCAGCTGCAGGTGGCGCCGGCGGATGCGCTGCAGCGGCTCTCGAGCGGCGACCCGCGCAGCGCGCGCTTGCGGAGTCGAGCCTGATGGGCCGACTCATCAATATCTCCAATCGCGTGCCGCTCGCCAAGACCGCGGCGCCGGGGGGGCTTGCGGTCGGCGTGCTCGCGGCGATGCGCGCCCGTGGCGGACTGTGGTTCGGTTGGAACGGGGACACCTGCGGCCAGGAGCCCGGCGAGCCGGAGATCACCATCCGTGACTCCCTGACCTACGCGACGATCCCGCTCCCGCAGACCCTCTACGAGCGTTACTACAGCGGCTTCGCCAACGGCACGCTCTGGCCGCTCTTTCATTATTTTCTCGCGGGCTTTCGCTACGAGGACCAGGAGTATGCGGCCTACGAGCAGGCCAATGCGCTTTTCGCCGCGCGCCTGGAGCCGCTGCTTGCGCCCGGCGATCTCATCTGGGTGCACGACTATCACCTCATTCCTCTCGGGGAGAAACTGCGCGCGTTGGGTGTGCGCCAGCCGATCGGATTCTTTCTGCACATTCCTTTCCCGCACTTCGAGGTGCTGCGCGCCTTGCCGACGTTCGCGGAAATCCTGCGCGCCTTGTTGGCATACGACCTCATCGGCTTTCAAACGGAGACCGATCGGGAGAGTTTTCTCGGTGCGGTGCGGGTCCTCTGGGGCGCCAAGTCCGTGGACGAGGGTGGCGCGGTGAGCAGCAACGGGCGCACGACCCGCACCGGCGTGTATCCGATCGGCGTCGATGTCGAGGCGATCGCACAGAGCGCCGCGAAGTCGGCCGGCTCCGCACCGGTGCAGCGCATGATGCAGAGCCTCGTCGGCCGACGGCTCATCGTCGGCGTCGACCGACTCGATTACAGCAAGGGACTGCTCGAGCGCTTTCAGGCATACCGGCAGTTCCTCGAAACCTTTCCCGAGCAGATCGGACAGGTCACCTTCCTGCAGATCGCGCCGCTCGGTCGGCAGAAAGTTCAGGCGTACGCGCAGATTCGCGACTCCCTCGAGCAGAGCTCGGGCCGCACCAACGGGCGCTTTGCCGACGCCGATTGGACGCCGATCCGCTATCTGAACCGCAACTTCCCGCATGCCACGCTGATGGGCTTTCTGCGAGCCGCGCAGGTGTCCCTGGTGACGGCGCTGCGCGACGGCATGAACCTCGTCGCCAAGGAGTTCATTGCCGCGCAGGACCCGGACGATCCGGGCGTGCTCGTGCTCTCCAATCGCGCGGGCGCGGCCTGTGAGCTGACCGAGGCGCTGCTCATCAACCCCTACGACATCAAGGGCATTGCCCGCGCCATCCAGCGCGCGCTCACCATGCCGCTCGCGGAGCGACGCGCCCGGCATGCGACTTCCCTCGCCACGCTGCGGCAGAACGACATCCACCGTTGGCATAGCCGCTTCATCGAGGATTTGCAGGCGTCGCGAGGCCGCTCCGCCTCCCGCAGGGGCGCGGAGCCGCCGGAGCTCTCGGCCTTCCGCCACTGATTTGTTGGTACGAGCTCATAGGGGCTTAGGTGCATCAGGCGCGCGCGGGGGCAATCGAGCCGCGCATCACCAGCTCGAGGTCGAGCCGCGGCCGGGGGATGGGGTGCGGCCAACCGTGGCGTTGAGGGCGGTGTTGGATGATGAGGTCGGCGGCGAGCCGCGCGATTTCCCGCACCGGTTGTCGCACCGTGGCGAGCTGCGGCCATGTCATGCTGGCGACCGGCGCATCATCGAAGCCGGCGATCGAGAGCGCAGCCGGCAGCTCGAGGCCCAGCTGGCGCGCGACACAGGCGGCCGCGGCCGCCATGTCGTCGTTGCTGGCGAAGATGGCGGTTGGCCGGGCGCGTGCACCCAGAATGCGCCGCGCGCACTCCAATCCGTCCGCGAACTCGAAATTGCCGGTCTGCACCAGCTCCGGGTCGATGCCCACACCGCGCGCGTGCATGGCGTCGGCGAATCCGAGATAACGCTGTTCGGTCGCGCGGTGCCCGGACGGGCCCAACATGAAGCCGATCCGCCGGTGGCCGCGATCGAGCAGCGCGACCGTCATCTGCCGCGCCGCCGCGCGGTCATCGGTGTCGACAGACGGCGAGTCGGCCGGCGCGCGCATGGGCGCGATGTGCACTGTCGGCACGCCCGCCTGTGCCAGTGCCGCACGCACCGCCGGATGATCGCTGAGCGGCGGCAGTAGAATGACTCCTTCGAGTCGCAGCTGACGAACGAGGGTGTTGACGTCCTGCGCCATCTCCTTGCGCGCCACATCGAGCGGCTGCACCATCAGATGCAGGTCCGATTCCCGGCAGCGTTGCACGGCGCCGGTCTGAAACTCGCTCAGGTAGTCGCCGGGTTTGTCGTAGAAAAGACCCATGAGGAACGAGCGGGCGCCGGCGAGCCCCCGCGCGTTGAGATTGGGCTCGTAATCGAGTTGCCGGATGGCGTCGAGGATGCGGTGGCGCGTCTCCTCTCGTACCCCGCGCTCATTGTTGATGACGCGGGAGACGGTCTTCGGCGATACTCGGGCGCGATCCGCGACCATCTGAATGGTCGCGGGCTCCCGGCTCGCATTCGCCACTTTGCGCATCGTGGTACGATAAACCATATGTCAGCGCTGTCAACCGGCGCCCCGGTGCTCGATCTGTCGATCGTACTGGCGTGCGCCGGCGGCATCGTCGGATTGGGTCTCGCAGTCTCGCGCCGCGGGGCGCGCGCCGAGGACTACTTTCTCGCCTCCCGCGCCGCGCGCTGGCCGGCGATCGGCCTCGCGCTCTTCGCTTCCAACATCTCCTCGACCGCGATCGTGGGGCTGGCCGGCGCAGCCTACGTGATGGGCATATCGGTTTACGACTACGAGTGGTCGGCCGCCGTGGTCCTCGTATTCTTCTGCGTCTTCCTGCTGCCGCTCGTCCTCGCAAGCCGCGTGTACACCATGCCGGAGTTTCTCGAGCGCCGGTACGACGGGCGGGTGCGCCTCTACTTCGCCGCACTCACGCTCTTCCTCAACATCTTCGTTGACTCGGCGTCGGCGCTCTACTGCGGAGCGCTCGTGTGTCGGTTGGTGCTGCCCGGCCTGCCGCTGTGGGCGATCGTCGCCGCGCTGGCCGGCGCGGCGGGGCTTTACACGCTCGCCGGTGGACTGCGCGCGGTCATCTACACCGAAGCGGTGCAGGCGATCCTGCTGCTCACGGGGGCGGTGATCATCGCGTCGGCGGCGATCAGCCGTGTCGGCGGCTGGCACGCCGTCGTACAGCAGGTGGATCCGTCGAAGTTGTCATTGATCAGACCCCCCAATGACTCCGGTGTCCCCTGGCCCGGCCTCGCGCTCGGAATCCCGGTGCTCGGGATCTACTACTGGTGCACGAACCAATACATCGTCCAGCGGGTGCTGTCGGCGCGCAGCCTCGATGATGGTCGCCGCGGCGCGCTGTTCGCGGGCGCTCTGAAACTGACCGTCCTTTTCCTGATGATCCTGCCCGGTACCTGCGCCATCGTGCTCTTTCCGCACCTTGCGCGATCAGACATGGTGTATCCGGCCCTCATGCTGCGGCTGCTGCCCGAGGGATTGCTCGGGCTCGTCGCGGCGGGCTTCGTCGGCGCCACCATGGCCTCGGTAGCCTCGACGCTCAACTCCGCCTCGACGCTCATCACCATGGACATGGTGAAGCGCATCACCTCGGGATTGTCGGAGCGGCAGATCGTGCGCATCGGGCGAACGAGCGCCGCGGGCGTGCTCGTGGTTGCGGTTCTCTGGGCGCCGCAGCTTGCGCGCTTCGGCACCCTCTGGCAGTACCTGCAAGCCATGCTGGCCTATGCCGTGCCGCCGATAGTCGCGCTGGTGCTGACGGGCCTTTTCTGGCGCGGCGCCAACGCCACCGGAGCGGCGGCCACTCTCGTGCTCGGCACCGCCTGCGCAGTCGCGCTCTTCCTCGCCAACGTGCCGCTGCATCTGCTCCATCTGCATTTCCTTTACGTGGCGCCGCTGCTGTTGGCCGTGGACACGGCCATCCTCGTTGTGGTGAGCCTGTGGAATCGTGCGCCCGCGTCGGCGAGGATCACCGCGCTCATGTGGACGCCGACCTATTACCGCGCCGAGACCGAGCGGTTGCGCGCGCTGGCGCCGTGGCGCAATTATCGGGTGCAGGCCGCGGCTCTGCTCATCCTGACCGCTGCCGTGGTGGTCGTATTCCGTTAGGCGCTTCTACTCCTGCGTGCCCGCGCCGACGGCGACCCAGGCGAGATCCGCGTTGGAAACGGACTCCAGCTTGAACGTGCGGGCCGCGGCCGTCATGCGTGTCAGCGCCTGGGCGAGCGGCATCGGCGGCTTGGTGTCGCCTTTTTTTGCCTTGTGAAAGCGAACGGGATTGATGCGCGCGACGACGTAGTTGCGCAGGTAGGGTGACTTGAAGCCGCGCTGCTGCAGGGTCGCGATGATCTTCTTGACCTGCGCATCGATCTCCAACAGCCGCGCGGCAAAATCCTCCCGCTCCCGCAGACTCGCGGCGAGCGGGCGCTCGCTGAAACGGTCCAGTTTCCTGAGGAAGGCGCTGTAGGCACCGCCCGCGAAGCGCGAGGAGCGCTCATAGACCGCCCCGAGCGTCAGGAGCTCCGGAGCCTCGAACTCCGCCGCGAGCGCGGACTCGCTGGCGCCCTTCTGTCGCTTCGCGAGACTGCGCGCCATGCGGATCACCTCCAGGCTGCGATCGCGCAGGTTGTGCGCCTTCTCCGTGTTCAAGGCCAGGATGCGATACGCCAGCGCCTCATCGGGAGAGATGAGCGCGGTGATTTGTCGCAGGCCCAGCACCTTCGCCGCCGCCAGGCGATGGCGCCCGTTGGGTGTCCAGAGCTTGCCGTCCTCGCCGCGCACGACGATCAGCGGATCGAGAAAGGCGGCCGTCTCGCCGATCTTCTGCGCCAACCGCTTCGCATGGGTGGGGGAGAGATCGCGCTGAAAGGGTGTGGGCTGCACCGCGGCGAGTGGCAAAGAGGCGAGCATCAGCGGCCGGCCGCCCATCGGCTCGTGATAGGCCCCGATCGGCGCGCCGCCGGCCTCGCGCACCAGCGCCGCGAGCGCCGCCACTTCGGGATTGTCGATCGCGATGGCGACTTCCGAGGCCTCGAGGCCGCGCGCCTGCGTTCCCGGGGCGAGCTTTCCTCTGGCGCGCCGGGCTGCGGATGCGCGCGGGGTACGAGTGGCGGAGGTCTTCTTGCGGGCTGCCATACGTGCTACGGTGCACAATACCCCGGTTTACGTCAATTGGCCGCCGGTCGTCCGCGGCTCTCCAAGTATGGCTCTGGCTTTTCCATCACCAGGTGCGCGCGCCGCGAGCCTGCCGGCGCAGCGCATCGATTCCGACGGACGCGCGCATGTTGACTTACGCGCGGTGGTGGCGCTCGCCCTGCCGCTCATGGCCAATAGCGCCATGCAGATCGTCCTCAATCTCACCGACATGTGGTTCGTCGGGCACATCTCCACCGCCGCCCTGGCCGCGGTCGGTGCGGTGCAGTGGATGATTCTCGCGGTCGTCTTCATGCTCGGTGGCAGCGGCATGGCGGTGCAGACGCTTGCCGCGCATGCTCACGGCGCGCGACGCTATCGGCGCGCGGCGCAGGCCGCCTGGACGGCGCTCTGGCTGACGCTCTGCGCGGCGCCGCTCTTCGTGGCGCTCGGCGCCGCGGGCGGGGAGATCCTCGCCCCATTTGGGTTCACGCCGCGCGTTGCGCATCTGGCGCAGGTCTTCTGGTACCCACGCGTCGGCGGCGCCTCTTTCGGCGTCGCGGCGTTGGCAATGATCGGCTTTTTCAACGGCATCGGCCGGCCGCGCGTCAGTTTTCTCGTGACCGCTGCGACGGCGATCGCCAACGCCGTCTTCAATGATCTTTTCATCTTCCGGTTGGGCTGGGGTGTCGCCGGCTCGGCGTGGGCCAGCAACGTCGCGCAGGCCGTGGGCTTTGCGATCGCGTTCGCGCTCTTTCTGAGAGTGCCGCTCCGCGAATCCCACAAGTCACATCTCGGATGGCGCCCCCGCAGGCGCCTCATCCGCGAGCAGATTCGCCTGGGGCTGCCCATGGGCATGATGCCCGCGGCCGACGTGCTCGGGTTCTCCGTGTTTCAGATGATGGAGGTGCGCTATGGCACGGTCGCCGGTGCGGCCACGCAGATGGTTACCGTCCTCACCTCCATCGCCTACATGCCGGGGATCGGCATCGCGACCGCGGCGACCACCCTCGTCGGACAGTCGATCGGCGCCGGCGACCGCCCCTGGGCCATGCGCCTGGGTACTCGGGTCATTCTGCTCACGGCGCTGGTGATGGGCGGCATCGGGCTTGCGCTCGCCGCGAGCGGTCCGTGGCTGCTGCCGCTCTTTGCCAGCGCACATGATCGCAACGCCGCCGCGGCGGTTGCCCTCGGTGTGGAATTCCTATGGCTCGCCGCCGCGTACCAGTTCTTCGATGGCTTGAACCTCGGCAGCAGCATGTGCCTGCGCGGCGCCGGGGATGTCAGGGTACCGGTCGCGCTCGTCTTTCCGGTCTGCTGGCTCGTATTCCTGCCGCTTGCGCACATCCTGATCTTCGCGCCCGGCCAGGGTTGGTTTCATTTCCTGCCGCAGCTCGGCTACGGCGCCATGGGCGGCTGGGCGGCCGTGATCATCTACGTCGTTCTGCTCGGGACGACGCTCTTCCTGCGCTGGCGCTCGCGCGCCTGGCAGCGGATCACGATCTAGCGGAGGCCGGACCGCCTGGGACGGCGCACGATCCGCACCTTGCCGCTGCCGCCGCCGCCGCAGAAGAACTTCCCGCCGCCGTCGGATTCGAGACCTGATACGCCCACGCCCGGCGGCAAATCGATCTGCTCCAGCACTTTTCCATTCTGCGGATCGACGCGTCGCAGCTCGCTTTCATCATTTTCCCAAGTGGCGTGCCAGAGCTCGCCGTCCACCCAGGTGACGCCGGTGACGAAGCGGTTGGATTCGATCGTGCGCAGGATCGCGCCGGTGTCAGGATCGATCTGGTGGATTTTGCGGCCGCGGTACTGCCCGACCCAGAGCGTCCCTTCCGCCCATGCGAGCCCCGAGTCCCCGCCCCCGCCCGGCGCCGGGATGGTGGCGAGCACGCGGCCGGTTTGCGGATCGATCTTGTGAATGCGGTCTTCGGCAATCTGAAATAGGTGGCGGCCGTCGAACGCCGTTCCGGCATGGGCGGCGACCTCGATCGATCGCAGGACCTCCCCGCTCTCGGGATCGATGGCGTTCAGCTTATCGCCGGCGGCGAACCAGACGTTGCGGCCATCGAAGGTGACTCCGTTGACGCGAGCGCAGCCCGCAAGCGGGCCATACTCTCGGACGATATCGGCGTTTGATCTGCTCATGGACATATCCGTGTTGCTCGATGGACGACATCCTAGTCGACAGGCAGCGGCGGCGGGAGTAACAAGCTGGTCGCGAATCCCGGCACGGGCGGCATCAGCCAGCGGCGGGCTCTGCCGCGCCCGAATGACTGCACCTTGTCCGCCGCCGATAGCGCATCGAGGGCCCGCTGCACGGTGCGCTGACTCGTCCGCAGCGCGAGCGCCAGGGCCGAGGTCGACCATGACTCGCCGTCGGCGAGCAGGGCGAGCACCGCACCATGCTTCTCATCGATCGGCCGTGCGAGCACCACGACTTCGCGCGCGCCACGCGGCGAGAGCACGAAGCCTCGCTGGGTTGCGTTGATCTCGGTGAGCGGCCGCAGCACCGCTCGAAGGCGCGCCATCTCGACTCGCAGCCGCGCGCGATGCGACTCGTCGGCGAGCTTCAGCCGGAAGACCCGCGCGACCAGGGTGTCCCGCGGCGCCTCGCGTGGCCACGCCTCGGCCAGCATGCGGGCAAGCGCGAACAACACGGGTCGGGTTGCCAGTGAGACGATGTTGCGCTCATCGCGTACCGCATGCCGGCAGGCGTCGATGACGAGTGCTCCGGAGGCGAGCAGCGCTTCGACCTCCTCCAGGCGAAGGGGGCGCTCCTCGCCACGCGCTATCGATCTCGCCACGGGCGTGTTCAACGTGACGCGCGCGGTCTCGACTTCGGCGGCGAGAGCCGCAATACCCGCCTGCCGCGCCGCATCCCCGGCGCGTGCGAGCGCGCGGCGCGCGGCCTTGGTTCGAATGCGCCTCATGGCGATCCCCGCGAGCAGCAGCTCATGCACGGTCGTCAGGGCGGGCGGCAGCGGCGAGAGGTCGATACGCCCGAGCGCACCCTCGGCCTCATCGAGTCTGCCGGCGAGAAGGAGATGCCGCGCCGCGAGAAACCGCGCATGCGCGGCATTCACCCGATCGCCACGCGCTTCGAGCGTCGCCTGCGCCGCATCGAGTGTCTTCGCGGCCCAGCCCAGATCCCTCGAGGCCAGCGCGACCTCCGCCTCGGCTACCACGCATCTGGCGCGGGCGACTGCTTCCTTCGGGCCAAAAGCTCGCGCGGCTCGTCGCAGCAAAGCTCGCGCGCGCGCGTGCTCGCCGAGCTGCGCCATGGCGATGCCGCGCAGCGCCAGGGCCGGCGCGTCATCGCGCAGCGCCACCCGCTTCAATGCGCCAAGCGGGTCGCCCATCGCCAGCGCGCGCGCGGCAGCGGTGATCAGCGAGTCCACCGGAATCCCGTCATCTTTGTAACTCTCAGGTCGCGAGAGCCCCCGCTAGCATTATCTCACGACCCGCCATCAAGCCCCGGAGGAGACGATCATGACAAAATTGTCGGGAACCAAACACCAGACCGGAACACGCGCGGAGTGGCTCGCGGCTCGCCTCGAGCTGCTCGAAGCGGAGAAGGAGCTGACACGCCTCGGCGACGAGCTCGCGCGGCAACGCCAGGCGCTGCCCTGGGTTCGGATCGACAAGGAGTATCGATTCCAGATCGAGGAGGGGAGCGCCTCGCTCGCGGACCTCTTCCGCGGGCGCTCGCAGCTCCTCGTCTATCATTTCATGTTCGGGGCCGACTACGCGGCGGGATGTCCATCGTGCTCCTCGATTGCGGACGGTTTCAACGGCTTCGCGACCCATCTCGCTCACCATGACGTCATGCTCTGGGCGGTCTCGCAGGCGCCGATCGCCAGGCTGCAGGCTTACAGGCGGCGGCTGGGATGGACATTCCCCTGGGCGTCCTCGTCAAGCAGCGACTTCAATCTGGATTTCAACGTCTCGATCACCGAGGAGCAACAGCGTGCCGGTGGCGCCGAGTACAACTATCGGCGGCTGGCGCCGATGCGCAAGGAGCCGTTCAGCGGCAAGACGACCAAGACGATCCCGCAGGTCATGGCCGAGATGAGCGGTACGGATGTCGCGAGCTACGCGCGTCAGAGGCCCGGAGTGTCCGCATTCGCGCTCGAGGACGGGGCGGTCTACCACACCTATTCCACCTTTTCGCGCGGACTCGACGTCCTCTGGGGCATGTATCAATGGCTCGACCGCGCACCCAAGGGACGCAACGAGAGCGGCGCCTGGCTTCGCCGGCACGATGAGTATGGCGAGAGTTGAGGCGCGCCGTGGACAGCATGACGATGGCATGGATGCCCATGTGCGGTCAGAGTTGGGTTAGTGCCGCTGCGTCGTTCGTCGGCATGTGGAGCGCGATGATGGCGGCGATGATGCTGCCTTCGCTCGGCCCCATGTTGTGGCGCTATCGACGGGCCGTCGGTCAAACGGGTGAGACACGGCCTGCCCTGCTGACGGCGTTGGTCGGCGGCGGATATTTCCTGGTCTGGATCCTGCTCGGCGTTGCCGTCTTTCCGCTGGGTGCCGCCGCCGTGGCGGCCACGCTGCGGCATCCGGCGCTGGCGCGTGCTGTTCCGGCTGCGATCGCCTCGACTGTGCTGGCCTCGGGCGCGCTTCAGCTCAGCAGGTGGAAAGCACGCCATCTCGCGCGCTGCCGCGAGAGCGGCTGTCACGGGACCTCGGCGCGCGGACATGCATTGCCCGGCAATGTCTTGACGGCCTGGCTTCACGGCCTGCGCCTCGGGCTTCATTGTGCTCAGTGCTGCGCCGGCCTGACGGCGGTCCTCCTCGTCACCGGGATCAAGGACTTGCCGGCGATGCTCGCCGTAACCGCGGCCGTCACCGTCGAGCGGCTGGCTCCGGCCGGCGAGCGCGTTGCGCGGGCCATCGGCGTCGTCGTGGTCGGGGGAGGGTTGTTGTTGAGCTTTCGGGCAGCCGGGATCGGGTGACGCGCCGCCTTGGCGGGCGCGGCTAACGGTCTTTGCGGGGAGGGGGAGGAGGTCCGCGCCGTTTGGTCGACTGGTTGTAGGGATCGTAGCCGCCGCCCGGGTCGCGATCGGACTCGAGGCGAAGCTCCTCGTCCTTCGTGTCCTCGACTTCGAGATGCGGCGCCTCGAGCTTTTTCAGAAGCCGGGACGTGGCTTCGAGGGCATTCCGTCCCGTGTCCTTGAGCCAGTCCCATACGGCGTTGCCGCGCTCGTCGTGGCGGACACGGCCTGAAGGGATTGGATCGGGCGACTTGCCCGATCCCGCCGCCGCCGGCTGACCTGGCGGGGCGGAATTCGGCTTAGACCTTTGCTTAGGGTCCATGATGCGCCCACCCGACGCTCGGACACGCTCGCGCGGACTATAGCGGAGTTCCCGCAGCACCACTACCGGCGATAATACCTGGCTCGCTCTCGAAGCTCTTTCGGGGACTCGCATGAAAGGTCGTTGGGCTTCCCTCCGCCCGCCAGCCGTACTGCTCGCGCTGACGTGTCTTGGCGCCTCGGCAAGCGCCGGGCCGATCAATCTCGCCGATTTTCGAATGCTCGTGCGCATCGCGTCGCCGCGGTTCTCGCCGGACGGCAAGCAGATCGCCTTTCTCACCGTCCGATCGGATTTCGTCCATGATCGCTACGCTGTGACACTCCGGGTCATGTCCACCGGGGGCGGTGGGCTGCGCACGCTGGTCTCGGGCATCCGAGATCTGAAAATGCCGAGGTGGTCGCCGGACGGCCGAACGCTCGCCTTCATCGGCACGGTCGGCAAGCGCAAAGCCCAGATCTACACGGTACCGGCCGCAGGCGGCACGCCCGCCGAGCTCAGCGACGCGTCGAACGGCGTGAAGCAGTATGCGTGGAGCCCGGATGGCGGCACCATCGCCTACGTGACTCCCGACGACTCGCCGCTGAGCGCGAAGGATCGCCGCACCCATCATGATCTTTTCACGATCCGCGACGACGACTACCTCGTGGACAAGGCCGCCGTCCCGTCGCACATCTGGCTTCTCGCGGTGAGGACCGGTAAGGCTCATCAGCTCACCCGCGGCTCGACCAGCGTGCTCGAGGCTGCGCCGCCTTTTGGCGGCAGCGTATCCGCGCCCTCCTGGTCGGCGGATGGCCGTTGGATCGTCTATACCCGGCAAGCTGACGCGAATGACAGCGACTCGGACCGGACCGCCGCCGTCGCGGTGAACCTCGAGAGCGGCGAGGAGCACCCGCTCAGTGTCCAGCGCACCTACGAGTACGACCCGCGGTTCGCGCCCCAGGGCCACGCGGTCGCGTACCTCTATCTGCACGGCCCCGGCGCCGTGAGCGATGTGGATCTGTTCCTCGGCTCGCCCGCGGGCGGCCGCCCTCGAGATGTCAGTGGCGAGCTCGATCGAAACCTGCGCCCCAGCTTCGTGTGGCTGCGGGACGGCAGTGGTGTGGTCGTGATGGCGGATGACCACATCGGCAGCAAGCTCTACGCTCAACCTCTGCACGGCGAGGGCCATCCCCTGAATCTCGGCACCCTCGATCCTCTCGAGGTGACGGCATCGAACCGAGGCGCGCTGGCTCTCGTCGCCGATAACGCCACACAGGCGCCCGAGCTCTACCTCATGCGCACGGCGGCCAGCGCTCCGCAGCGTCTGACACACTTCAACAGCGACTTTGCCGCATACACGTATCCCCGGAGCACCGAAGTGCAGTGGCGCGCCCCGGACGGCCAGCCCAACGACGGAATACTCACCTTTCCCAACGGCTATCAATCGGGTCGGCGCTACCCGCTGGTCGTCTACAGCCATGGCGGGCCGCAGGCCGCCTCGACCGAGGGCTTCGATACCGGTGAGATCGGGCCGCTGCGTGATCTGTTCGCGGCGCGAGGGCTTCTCGTGTTCGAGCCCAATTATCGTGGCAGCGACAATCTCGGCAATGCGCACGAGCACGCCATCTACCGCGATCCCGGCGCGGGCCCGGACAGCGATGTGATTTCGGGCATAAGGATGTTGGAAAAGAAGGGCATCGTGGACACCTCGCGCATTGCCGCGGTCGGCCATTCGTATGGCGGCTACATGACGGCCTGGCTGATCTCCCACCAGCATTTCTGGCGCTGCGCGGTGGTTGCCGACGGCGCGGTGGATTGGACCGAGGAGTATGAGCTCTCCGGCGCCGGCAACCTGGCGTGGACGCGCGACTCGCTCGGCGGCAGCCCCTGGGACAAGCAGAGCGCCGAGCTCTACCGCACCGGTTCTCCGATCACCTATGCGGGCGATATCACCACGCCGACGCTGATCCTTTCCGGTACTGACGACTTCACCGTGCCGATCACGGAATCATTTGCCCTTTATCATGCCCTGAGCAGTCGCGGCGTTCCGGTGAAGTTCATCGGCATCCCCGGTGCGCATCATTCACCGCAGGATCCGGTGCACCGGGAGCTCTACTACCGCGCGATTGACGAGTGGGTGGCCGCGCATCTCGCCTCCGCGGGCACGAAGGAGGCGGACTCTTCGGGCTGACCTCGGGCGGGCGGAGGGCTCCCGGCCGCCTCACTCGTGGTATGCGAGCGGCGCTGCGCGGTAGAACGTTGGGAACAGCCGCTTCAAACTCACGAGCTTCGGCAAATCGTTGATCTCGATGTACTCGAGGTGCGGGTTCTTGAGCATGAAGTCCTGCTGGCTGAGATCGACGGGATTGAAGCTCGAGAACGCATCGACACGAGTCACGATCGGCTGGCGAAACACCTTGGCCTGATCGAGCTGCGCGATGTAGGCTTGCGCCACGCGGCGCTGCTTCGGACTCATGTAGAAGATGCCCGACCGATACCCCGGGCCGACATCAGGCCCCTGGCGGTTGAGTTCCGTGGGGTCGCTCACCACGGAGAAGAAAATCTGCAGCAATCGGCCGTAGCTGAGCACCTTGGGATCGAAGGTGATCATCACCGACTCGGCGCCGCCTGTCCCCAGGCGAGGCACGATCCGATCAGCAGGATGGCAACGGGCAGCGAGCGAGGCATTGCGAGCTCCTTAAGGGCGACGCAGTCAAAAGTGTCGGGGCGATTTTGCCGGGGCGGCCACCGGCCGGACAGGGCCATTTTGGGGGGTGAGGACCATTATGGCGGCCACGCTTGCCGTCGGGTGAGCGTGGGCGTTACCGTATGAACATGGCTGCCGTACTCCTTTGGCTCATCCTCCTCATTCTGTGCTGGCCGTTGGCACTGATCGCGCTCGTCCTCTGGCCCATCGTCTGGCTTCTGACCTTGCCGTTCCGGCTGCTCGGGATCGCAGTGGAGGGTGTTTTCGCGCTGCTGCGCGCGATTCTCATGCTGCCGGCGAGAGTGATCGGCGGCAGGCCATAGCGGTCGCGGGGCCGTGCGCGTCTCGAGCGTCGAGGTAAGGGCGGTGAGCGCACATGACCCCGCGGCGCGGGAGTGCCTCGAGCATTACTTCGACGAGCTTGCCGCTCGCTTCCCGGAAGGCTACGACCGGGAGAGCGACGGGGCGGCGCAGCTCGATGACTTCAGTCCGCCAGCCGGCGTTTTCCTCGTCGCGCAAGTTGCCCAGAAGCCTGGGGGTTGCGGTGCCCTGCGGACTCTCGCGCCCGGAATCGGCGAGATCAAACGCATGTGGGTATCGCGGGAGTTCCGCGGCCAGGGAGTGGGCCGCAAGCTTCTCGAGGCATTGGAGCGAGCGGCGCGCGATCGAGAGCTGCGCGCAGTGCGGCTGGATACCCATTCATCTCTTGCGGAGGCGCACAAGCTCTACCGCGCCTCGGGCTATCGTGAGATTCCCCGATTCAACGCCAACCCCTACGCACGTCTCTGGTTCGAGAAGGCGCTCGACTGAGGTGTGCCGGCTGCGTCGCGGCCGGCGCCAGAGGACCATTCGCGCATCGACGGCCAGGGCTATCGAAGCCAGCGCCAGGGATCGCGGCGCACAAAGCCAAACGCACGCTTCCCCCGATCAGTCGCTGCGGCCGACCTGAAGTCTCGCGAGCGGTCCGGCGCCCTCGATCTCGAGGTTGAATTCGATCGGTCGGCAACAGACCTGGCAATCCTCGATATAACTCATGGATCCGGAGCTGAGGTCGACCAGCGTCTCGAATGCCTCGCCGCAGTACGGGCAGCGCACGGTCCGCGACTGCAGTTTCCCGGTGGGATCGCACACGCCTTCGCCATCCCCCGGCTCGATGACCGGCTCGAGCCCGTAAAGCTCGTCCACCGGAGAGTTCACTTTGCGCTTTGCCACCCTACTCACTGACCTTCTGCGTGCGCTCCTCGACTTCCAGCGTCTCGCGCCCCATCTCACGCTCCGATCCAGATGCGCCTCGCAGCGCTGAAGCCAACATCATCACAGCCGCATACAACACCACGCAGACGACCAGCCAGCGCAGCCAGAACATCGGCAACTGCTTTATCACGTAAGCGGCTATGAGCACGGCGGGAGGGCCCCCGATCGCAAATCCCAGCGCCACCGAGGCGCTGTAGCGCCGCGTGCGCACGAAGCGCAAGCCGCCGACCGGCATGAGGAAGGCGCACGAGCCCATCATTATCGGGAACACCGCCCGCGGGTCGAGCCCGAGCAGGCTCAGCATGATGAGACAGGGCGCATACAGTCCTATTCCAAGGGTCATCAGCGCACCGAGCACGAAATTCCCGACTACGGCCGCCACGAAGGGCGTACCGGAGAGGGCCGTGGCGGACCCTCCCCCCGGCATCCACCGCAGGTTGGTTGCGACGAAGAGCGCAGCCGCGACGGCGAGCGCGGCCCCCATGCCCACCTGGATCGCGCGTCTTGGCATGCGTGCCACCACGCCCGCGCCGAGCCACGCACCCAGTATCGACGCGACGATCATCGCGATGAGCAGGCGTGGGTCGACGACGATCGCCGCGATGAAAATGAGCGCCTCGGTCAGAACCGGCAACGCGTGGCCGACGTTGAGCGTGCCAGGGATGTCCTCGTCCGGTATGCGCCGCGTGAACTTGAGGGCTGCGGTCGTCGGGGCGAAGTTGCCGATTCCGAGCGTATCGAGGAAGTTGGTGACGAATCCCACGGCGAGATCAAAAGGGCGAGGACCCGGAGCTTCGGCCGACATTGGGGCGGGAGTCGCCGATACCGCGCTCGAGGGAGCGGGCACCGCCGTGCGGGCGCCGCGCCTCGAGGCCTCGGCGGCAGCCAGCCGCTGCTCGAGCTGAGGCCAGCGCCAGACGTACCAGAGCGTCACCGCCGCGAGTAGTCCGAGTAGCGCGCGCGTGATGCCGCTCGCGGCCGGCGAGAGGTATAGGGTGATCGCGATGATCGCCACGGCCAGTCCACCGAGCAGCGCACGCAGCCCTTTACTCATTCCGTCCTCATCGTCCGCAAATGGAATCTGGTGCGCGCATGCTACACCCTTATAATTGCCACAATCCTGTAGGTCAGTCGCAAGGTGTCCGCCATGCCGTCCCAGCCTAGTTCGCCAAGCTGCACGTGGTCCGGGGTATTGCCGGCAGTGACCACGCAGTTCGACACCGATCTCGGGGTCGATCTTGCCGCCACGCGCGCGGTGCTCTCCCGTCTCATGGAGGACGGTGTGCATGGATTCGTGGCGCTGGGGACCTGCGGCGAGAACAACTCGCTGACGGCGGAGGAAAAGCGCTCGGTGCTGCGCATGATCGTGCAGACGGCCGCCGGCCGGCTGCCGGTCATCGCGGGCGTCTCGGAGCTGACCACCGCGGTGGCGGTGGCCTTTGCCAAGGACGCCGAGGCGATCGGCGCCACGGCTCTCATGGTGCTGCCGGCCATGGTGTACGTGCCCACATCACGCGAGCTGGAGTTCCATTTCCGCTCGGTGGCCGAGGCCACGCGGCTGCCGATCATGTTGTACAACAATCCGCCCGCGTATCGCGTGAATATCGATGTCGAGACGCTCGGCCGCCTGTCGGATGTGCCCAACATCGTCGCCATCAAGGAGTCCTCGTTCGATCCGCGCCGCTTCACGGATGTGCTCAACGCCTGCGCGGAGCGCTTCGCGCTGTTCGCGGGACTCGACGATCTCGTGTTCGACGGAATCACACTCGGGGCGCGCGGCTGGGTCTCCGGCCTCACCAGCGCCTTCCCGCGCGAGTCGCTGGCGCTCTACGAGGCGCTTCACGACGGCGATCTGCCTCGTGCCCGCAGGATCTTCCGCTGGTTCATGCCGCTGCTGCACCTCGACGCCGAGCACGATCTCGTGCAATCGATCAAGCTCGCCGAGCAGATCATGGGGCGGGGCAGCGAAAGGGTGCGGCCGCCGCGCCTGCCGCTCACCGGAGCGCGGCGCGAAGAGGTGACTCGTCTCGTCGAGCGCGCGGCCGCAACGCGCGATCAGGTCCTCTGATGGCGCGCCGCCGCTCGCCGCAGCCGCGCATGCTTTTCCCGATAAGCCCGCCTGTGTGCCTCCTGGGTGAGGGCATACAGGATCTGCGGTGATCGACGGCGACGTCGAGGTCTGCCGCTCGCTCCGGCGTCGGGACTGCGAGGAGCGCGCCTTCATGCTCGGCGCCGTCGGCATCGCCAGTGCGGTGATCGCGCGCGATGAGCACTTCATCCTGCAAGTCGCCGCCGCCGACGTCGATCGCGCCTCGATCCATCTGCGGCACTACGAAGCCGAAAACCGGGCACCGGCACCGGCTCCGCCGGCGCCTTCACTGCATGCTCACGCCTGGGTGGGGTGCGTGGCGTACGCGGCCTGCCTGCTCGGCGTGGCTTATGCCATTTCCAACGGCCTGGTCCGTCTCGATGCTTTTCAGGTCGGTGTGCTCGATGCGGCACGCATACAAAGCGGGCAGTGGTGGCGCGCCTGGACCGCGCTCACCTTGCATGTGAGCGGTCCTCATCTCGCAGCCAACTTGGGCGCGGGCATATGGTTCGGCTATCTTGCCGGTCGACAGCTCGGTGTGGGCGTCGCGTGGCTCCTCATCGTCCTCGGCGGCGGAGCCGCCAACTGGGTGGAAGGTATCCTCGGCCCGCCGTGGCACGAGTCGGTGGGCGCTTCCACCGCCGTCTTCAGCGCTCTCGGGCTGATGGCAGCCTACACCTGGCGCGAGCGGCTGCGGTTGCCTCAGAGCTGGGGCAATCGCTGGGGACCGCTCGTCGCCGGTGTCGTTCTCCTCGGCTGGCTCGGCACCGCTGGCAAGCACACCGACATCATGGCGCACGTGCTCGGCTTCGCCGTGGGCGTATTGCTGGGGTGGGCGGCCGCGATACCAACTGTCAGTCGACGCTTGCATCGCGCGCCTCAATGGCCCCCGGGCCTCGCTGCCGTCGCGATCATGGCGCTGGCGTGGGGGCTCGCACTTTCGAGCTGAGCGTCACATGACACAGCCCACCATTCGCCTTTACGAGCTCGTGCTCGAGAATGGCCGCTCCGCGAGCCCCTTCGTCTGGCGCTCTCGCTACGCGCTCGCCCACAAGGGCCTGCCGTTCGAGCCGGTACCGCTGGGGTTCAACGATCTCCGTCGGGTTCTCGGCGGCCGCTTCAAAACGGTGCCGATCCTGGAGGAGGGTGAGCACCGCATCGGTGACAGCTGGGACATCGCCGAATACCTCGACCGCGCCCATCCCGACCGGGCACCGATCTTCACGAGTGCGGCCGAGCGGGCGATGGTGCGGATGTTCGACGCCTGGTTCTCGATCGAGATCCTGCGCAGGCTCCTCGGACTTTATGTGCTCGACGTCCACGACGCCGCGCGGCCGGAGGATCGCGCCTATTTCCGCCAGAGCCGCGAAGCCTGGTTGAAAGGTGCAACGCTCGAGTCCCACGTTGCGGACCGCGAAAGCCGTCTGCCGGCCGTGCGTGACGCCCTTTCTCCCCTGCGCCAGCACCTCTCGCGCGGTGCGCCTTTCATCGGTGGCGATTCACCCAATTACGCCGACTACATCGCGCTCGGCGGTTTCCACTGGGTGGCGAGCGTCAGCACGCTGCCGCTGCTCGCAAGCGACGACCGGATATTGTGCGACTGGATCGGGCGAGGGTTCGATCTTTATGGCGGCATCGGTCGCGACGCGAGGATGAAGCCGCTCGCGGCGTGAGCGCCGCTTACGGACCCTCGACTCGGTATCCCATCCGCCGCAGCGCCTCGAGCGTACCATCGGGCCCGAGCAGCCGATCCATCGACTGCAGCGCGAGCGTCGTGCGGTTCTGCGACAGGGCCTGCAGTGCGGCCGTCATCCAGTCCTGTTGCGCCGCGGCCAGCAGCGCGCGCACGCGGGCGGATCCTGACACCGCCTCGAGGCAGGTCGCGCCGTTGTCGATGTGCGGCAGACGCCGAAGCAGCTTCACGTCCCCGAGTGCCCAGGCACGCGCCCGCGCCTGCATGGGGCCGAGGTCGGTCTCGAGCCGCACCACGACCGACTGCAGGCAGGCGATCTCCGCCGCTTGTGGCGTATCCGTCAGGTCGCGCATCACATCGACCGGATCGCTCACGTGGAGCTTGTCCTGATGCACCGCAGCGCCCTCTTTGCGCGCGAGCCTCAGCACCGTCCGCTGGATGTCATTGCGTGGAGTCAGATCGGAAGCGGCCAACGCCTCGTCGTAGAGGCGCCGCGCCGCCAGGATCGGGCGCAGCTGCTCGATTCGCCGGTCCTTCGGCGCGAAGCGGAGCTTGAGCGCGCTGAAGCGCGCATAGAGAGCCGGCGGCAGCACCGCCTCGAGGGGCAGGTGATCGGCATTCGTCTGCGCCTTGCGCCACAGCGCGTAGAGGTGCAGCGCCGTGAAGGGATGAAAGCCGATGCCCACCGACGGCCACGCCGGAATGACTTCCTGAGTGTGTCGAAGCAGGCGCTGGATGTCATCGGTTTGCCAGATCATGCGCCTCGGCAGCGGCGTTACGGTCCCCAGCACCCAGAGCACGTGCGCGTCGTCCTTGCTCACACGCCAGAGCTTCGGACCCGCGTACCGGCCGGAGATCACGATCACCGGTACCTGCGGCGTCACGCTCGGGGCCTGGTGATCGGCGGCTGCGGAAGTCACCGAGAAAAGGAGTACGGTAACGGCGAGGATGCCGGCCACCCGACGTGGAGAGGGCATATCGATTGCCGTCACGGGTGAGGTGACCGGGCTGGCTAATTGACGGTGGGTGGCGCGAGCGGCGCCATGCGTGTGGTCCGGTCGTAGAGGCGGGTGAAGGTGTAGTTGATACCACCGCCCTTCAGCCGCACGACCATCGCGAGTCTGCCGTCTTTGGTCAGGTCGAAGCTCTGAATGATTTCCGCTCCCCACTGGGGCGTGGTGTCGATCACATACGCTGCGTCCTTCCATCCCGATATCTGCTGCGCATCGCCTTGTTCCGCGGAGATCTCGCTCAAGAGGCCGGGTGCGTACTGATTGGAGGAATCACCCGAGGTCACCGTGAAAGCGCTGGCGCTCACGGCGATCCTGAGGTAATCGCCTTGTGGCACGTTCGACATCAGTTCATCCACGGGGGAAACCCGCGGCATCGGCCCGAATGCCTGCGTACCGCCACCGCCCGCCGGGCCCTCGCCCTGGTCGGATTGGCCACCTTCCTGACCGCCCGACTCACCGCCGCCGGTGCGCCGCCGTCCGCCATAGCCGGTGCCGGAGCCCTGCGGCTGCGTGCTGCCATGCTTGCGATGCGCCTTCGCGCTCTGGGCGCGCAGCGCCTCGATCGCCTTGCCGAGGTCGTCGCTTCCGGCAAGGTCGAGTTTCCAGTCGCCCGCGAGGCGCTCCCCGGGCGGTGCTTCGGAGGACAGCCGACTCAATGCGCAGCCCCCCAGGGCGGCAATGGCGGCGCCGATGGCAGTGACACACAGGGCAATCGCGCTGGCTCGAAGCGAAGGCATGGAGTACTCGATTTGAGGCGATTGAGGATACCGCGAGGTTCGACCGGTGTGACAGCAGCTAAGTTCGCGATGCCGCTGCGCGCGCCGCCAGCGCCTCGATCCGCTTCCAATCGCGTGCCGCGACCGCCTCGGCCGGTGACAGCCAGGAACCTCCAACGCAGAGGACGTTGCCGAGCTCGAGGTATGACCTGACCGATTCCTGGGTGATACCTCCTGTCGGGCAGAAGCGGGCGCGCGGGAAAGGCCCCGCGAACGCCTTGAGCATCGCCGTGCCGCCGGCCGCGGCGGCCGGAAAGAATTTGAAACAGTGATAGCCGTACGCCAGCCCAGCCATCACCTCCGAGGCCGTCGCGACGGCCGGTAGATAAGGTATGGGGCCCGATGCCGCCGCCGACAGTAGGGCAGGCGTCGCGCCGGGTGATATGGCGAACGTTGCGCCCGCGTTTGCGGCGGCGCCGAGATCGTCGGTCGATAACACGGTGCCCGCGCCGACGGCGATCTGCGGTACCTGCCGCGCAATGGCCTCGATGGCGGCAAGAGCTGCCGACGTCCGCAACGTGATCTCGACCGCTCGAATGCCGCCACGGACAAAAGCGCGGGCGAGCTCCGGCGCGACCTCTGCTGCCTCGATGACGACCACGGGCATGACGGGTGACAGTCGTAGGATCCGCTCGATTTCCGCGCTGGGGGGCATGGCTGACTCGATATTTTGCGTACACCCGATATCGTGCAGCAAAATGGCTCCATGCGACAGCGGGCGCTGCAAGCGGTTCTGCTGGTTCATGCCATCGAGCAATGCGATCTGGCTGGCGATGTCCTATCGATGGAAGATCGCGCGCATGCCACGGGCGAGGCGATTGAGCGCCGCCCGCTGCCCGCGACCGCGGCGCTCGATGGCAATTCGGAGCGCTTTCTCGCGCTTCGCGCAGATGCGCTGCTGGCGCGCCTGCGCATCCGATCTCCCGGCGTGGACCGCGTGCTGGCCGCCGCGGCGCGCTCGACGGGTCTCGAGCGCGCAATCGTGCTGCTCGGATTCGCGCTGGGGATCGGGCTGGCATTCGCCGACGGTCCTCGGATCGACATCTTCGCCTATCCGCTCATCGGGCTCGTGATCTGGAACCTGATCGACTACTTCATCCTGATCGTCAGGTTTTTCAAATCCTCGCCCGGACGGCCCTCGCTCGACTTCGCGCGCGGCGCTCAGAGCCGACCGGCAGCCGCGGCTGCCGAGCCCATGCGCGACGGGTTCATCAGACGGTGGCTCGCAGGGCTCTACGCAAACCGTGTACGGGCGCGCATCGATGCGTTGATTGCTCATTCGATTGGTTTCAACGCGCCGCTCGCACCGGGTCTGCGGCGCTTCGCCGCGGATTGGCGGGAGATCGGCGGACCGCTGTTTCGCGCCCGTGCGCGGCGGCTGCTGCATCTTGCGGCCATTCTCGCGGCACTCGGTCTCATGGCCGGTTATGGTTTTCGCGCGGGGTTACTCCATCTGGCCGCGGGTTGGGGCGCGACGGCTTTTGGCCCGACCAGCGCCCATGCCGCGCTCGTGACGCTTTACGGTGCCGCCTCCGCATGGTCAGGTATTCCCATCCCTTCGGCATCTGATCTCCAGGGACTCGCATGGACGAGTGCCACGACCGGCGGCGGGCCGGCCGGGCAGTGGGTAAAGCTCATCGACCTGACAGCGCTGCTCTACATCGTGCTCCCGCGCCTGATCGCGGTGATCTTGGGCACCCTGAGCGTTTGGCGCCACTCTCTGACCTTGCGGACACCCCCGTCCTTCTCCGGGTATCTAGCCGGCGTGCTTCGCTCGACGGCCACGGCTCCGGAGCCGGATTTGCAGCCCCCGCAACCTCAGCCGCAACCGCAGGCGCCCCAGCCCTGATGTCCGAGTTCGCCGCTTGCGGGTGGCTTGCCGCCTATCCGGATGCCGCGCTCTCGAGGAAAGTGAGGCTGCGGCTCCCCGCATCCAACCGCACCCGAACGCCGAGCGGTACCGGTTGATTGTGCTCACCGTGCCCGATCGGAAACCCCGCCACGCAGGGGAGGCCCGTCGTTTGGGCCAGATCGCGCAGCACATCGGCGCTCGAGTACGCGGCCTCCTTTTCTTCGCAGCCCGTGAACGCTCCGAGGACGATGCCTCGCACCTGGCGGAACACTCCCGCGAGCGCCAGATGGGTCCACATGCGATCCAGCCGGTACGGCCGCTCACCGACGTCCTCGAGCAGCAGGATCGCGCCCTCGAGAGGCGGCAGGAAGGGCGTCCCGAGAAGGCGTGTCAGTACGGAAAGGTTGCCGCCGAGCAGCGGCCCTTCGGCCGCGCCGCCGAAGTAAGTGTCGGTGCCGGTGAGTGCGGCCGCCGGCGTAGCGGCTTCGAGCAGTGCGAACAGGCGCGCCTGCGCGAGCGCATCGACGCGCGAAAGCTGTGTAACGGTCGGCCCGTGAATGCTGACGAGCTGCTCGCGTTGCAGCAACTGGTGAAGCGCCGTGATGTCCGAGAAGCCGATCACTGGCTTGGGGGTGATGGAGGTGCTCGAGAGGGCGGCGAGCAGGCGCATGACACCGTATCCGCCGCGTGCGCAGAACACCGCGCGGCTGCCGGACTCCGCCAGTGCGGCCGCGAGCTCCCCGAGCCGCCGCTCGTCCGCGCCCGCCAGGTACCGCTGCCGCGCCAGCATGCCGGGGTCATAGTGAACACGGTAGCGCCGGGCGATGATTTCGAGCCCTGCCTCGAACGAGGGGCGGTCGAAGGGGCCTGCCGGTGCGACCGCGACCACCGGGTCACCGGCGCGCAGGGCGGGGAAGGGGCGATAGCGTGATGTCGAAGAAGAAGAGGACATTGGGCGGACGATGGTGCGACTTTAGCGCCGCATTCTCGCCTGGCGCCGTCCGAAAGCAAGCAACCTGGCGGCTCGGGGGCGCCCAGAGCCGCGAGGTCTGAGACGCTCGCCTCAATCGGCCAGTGCTTTGAGGTCCCTGAGCAGGGCCGCGCGTCCGCGCTCGAGCAGGTCCAGCCGCCGGGCTGCATCGCGTAGCGCGGTGAGGTTCTTCACCGGCGCCTCGTGCAGCCGGCGGTAGGTCGTGCGAGCCACCAACCACTGGCGGGTGGTCGTGGCGTAGCGCGCAGCCACATCGCGGCGCTGGGTGAGGACGTATAACGGGCTGATCTGCATGGCGGGCGAAGATTGCCACTCGTTGATGACAGGCGTGCGACAGTCCGGCGAGCAAGCTGCGTTCCAGTAAGCCATGGTTACCTCAGTCGAGCCGCTGCGCACGGCGTGCGAACTGCGCTCTGCGCTCGCGGAGCTGCTCTCGCCAGGCCGACAGCATGCAGCCGCCGACCACGCTCAGGACCAGCGCCAAAGCCGAAAGATTGCCGTTGTCCCGCGCGAGCGTCGCGAGCAGACGCGGCGCGGATGTTAGAACTTCCAAGTGCATGGAATGATCCCCCGTGCGATGTGCGTTGAACATGACATCCTGGGAACGAGCACAGGGAGGATGGCGACTTCGCGCTCGCGACGAAAAAAGTTTGAACCCGCTCGCAGAGCGGATCCGGCCAAGCTTCCAGCTTCGCAGGCTGCGCCGCCACTCATCGTCCGAAATTGCCGCTCGTCATCCCGGACATCGCGGAGCGTCCGCTTCAAACGGTGAGAAGAGTCGCGCGTGATCGTCATCTTCAATCCTCCGGTTGCCGTCCTCTGCCCGTACTCCCTCTACGCTCTATCAAACCAGAGAGCGTCTGAATGACGGCTGAATCCTCGTGCCGCGCACCGCCTTGGCGGTGGCAGCCTCTTTGCGGCGCCATCAGCGTTCACGCATCTGCGCGGCTCGCCGGGCGCCCTCCGCAGCTTGGGTAGTTTTCCTCACCGCGCCTTCACGGACGGCACGCTAGCTTGTGCCCTCCCTTTCCAAGGGTCGGAGCGGCTCGCCGCTGCCCTCGCTCAATAGCTTTCCGGGAGGTCGGGCGTGGACATCGTATTCATTCTCGTCATCGTGGGGCTCTACGCCGTCTCGCACTGGGTCGCCTGGGCGGTCTCGCGCCTCGGGGGCGAGCCGTGAGCGCCGCGCACGTCGTGAGCGGGCTGCTCGCGCTCGGGCTCTGCGTCTACCTGCTCTACGCCATGTTCAAGCCGGAGAAATTCTGATGACCGGCCAGTCACTGGGCCTGCTCGCCCTCTATCTGGCCGTCGCGCTCCTTTGCGTCAAGCCGCTCGGCCTTTACATGGCGAACGTCTTGGAAGGCCGCCCGATCTGGCCGCTGCGCGTCGGCGCGCGCTTCGAGGCGCTGATCTACCGGCTGTGCGGAATCGATCCCGGCGCGGAAATGGGCTGGAAGCACTACGCCGTCGCGCTCCTGGTCTTCAACGCCCTGGGAGGGCTTCTCGTCTACGGCCTGCAGCGCCTGCAGTACTGGCTGCCGTTCAATCCGGAGCACTTCACCGCCGTATCGCCCGACTCCTCATTCAACACCGCGGTCAGCTTCATCACCAATACCAACTGGCAGGGCTACACGCCCGAGTCCACCATGAGCTATCTCACCCAGATGGCCGGGCTCGCGGTGCAGAACTTCCTCTCCGCCGCGACCGGTATCGTGGTGGCGGTCGCGCTCATCCGGGGGTTGGCACGGCACTCGGCCAAGGCCATCGGCAACTTCTGGACCGACATCACCCGCTCGACGCTCTACGTGCTGCTGCCCATCGCGTTCGTGTCCGCGCTCGCCCTCGTCAGCCAAGGGGCGATCCAGAATTTCAGCGCCTACAAGAACGTGACCCTGCTGCAGCCCGTAACCTACCAGCAACCGAAGACCGATGCCGCCGGCAACCCGGTCAAGGACGGCGCGGGCAACCCCGTGATGGAGAACGTGACCACGCAGATCCAGACGCTGCCGATGGGCCCGATCGCCTCGCAGGAGTCGATCAAGGAGCTCGGCACCAACGGCGGCGGTTTCCTCAATGCCAACTCCGCCCATCCCTACGAAAACCCCACGGGGCTCTCGAACTTTCTCGAGATGCTCCTGATCATCATCATCCCGGCCGCCTTGACGTACACCTTTGGGCAGATGGTGGGCGATACGCGCCAGGGCTGGGCGGTGCTCGGGGCGATGGCAATCCTCTTCGTAGCGCAGTACGCGATTGCCAACCACAGCGAGCAGCTCGGTAATCCGCGGATCGCCGCACTCGGCGTCGACCAGGCCGCAACGCCGCTGCAGCCGGGCGGGAACATGGAGGGCAAGGAAGCGCGCTTCGGCATCGCCGCCTCCACACTCTTCGCGACCATCACCACCGGCACCTCCTGCGGCGCGGTGAACTCGATGCACGACTCCTACACACCGCTGGGCGGCTTCGTGCCGCTCTTTAACATGATGCTGGGCGAGGTGGTGTTCGGCGGCGTGGGTACCGGCCTCTATTCGATGCTCATCTTCGCGATCATCGGCGTCTTCATCGCCGGTCTCATGATCGGGCGCACGCCCGAATACCTGGGTAAGAAGATCGAAGCCTTCGAGATGAAAATGAGCGCAATCGCGATCCTCGTCATGCCCTTCGTCGTCCTCGTGGGCGCGGCGATCGGCGTCAGCACGGCCGCCGGCCAGGCGGGTGTGGCCAATCCCGGCGCGCACGGATTCTCCGAGATCCTCTACGCGTTTACCTCGGCCAGCAACAACAACGGCAGCGCGTTCGCGGGCATTTCCGTGAACACACCTTTCTACAATACGGCCCTGGGCCTTTGCATGTGGCTCGGGCGCTATTGGCCGATCATCGCGGTGCTCGCCATCGCGGGCTCCCTCGCGGCCAAGAAACGCGTTCCGGTCACCGCCGGCACCCTGCCGACGCACGGGCCGACGTTCATCGTCCTGCTCATCGGTACGGTTCTGCTCGTCGGCGCGCTCACCTTTGTGCCGGCGCTCGCCTTGGGCCCCATCGTCGAGCACCTGACCCTCTGGGGACATTGAGATGTCAACCCTGACACGGACCGGGCTCCCGGCCGGTCGGCCGCAACCGACGCTCGAGCCGCCGCGCCCTGCGCGCCGGGGCAAGCTCTCGATGTTCGACCGGTCGCTCATGCGTCCGGCGATCGTCGACTCCCTGCGCAAGCTCGACCCGCGCGTGCAGTGGCGCAACCCGGTGATGTTCGTCGTCTACATCGGCAGCATTCTCAGCACGGTGCTCTGGTTCCAGGCGCTCACGGGTCATGGGGAGGCGCCGCCCTGGTTCATCCTGAACGTCGCCATATGGCTCTGGTTCACGGTGCTCTTCGCCAACTTCGCCGAGGCGCTGGCGGAAGGGCGCAGCAAGGCCCAGGCGGCGAGCTTGAAGGGTCTCAAGCAGGCCGTGCAGGCCAAACGCCTGGCCCATCCCGCGGATCACAGCCGAGCCTCACGCATCAGAGCCGACCATCTGCGCAAGGGCGAGCTGGTCCTGGTGGAAGCGGGCGACTACGTGCCGGGGGACGGCGAGGTCATCGAGGGAGCGGCCTCGGTCGATGAGAGCGCGATCACGGGAGAGTCGGCGCCCGTCATCCGCGAGTCGGGCGGCGACTTCTCGTCCGTCACGGGCGGCACGCGCGTGCTCTCCGACTGGATCGTGGTGCGCATCACCGCTAACCCCGGCGAGACCTTCATCGACCGCATGATCGCCATGGTCGAGAGCGCCAAGCGGCAGAAGACCCCGAACGAGATCGCGCTGACCATCCTGCTCGTGGCGCTCACGCTCGTGTTCCTCTTCGCCACGGCGACGCTGCTGCCGTACTCGTTCTACGGCGTGATGGTGAGCAAGCTCGGCACGCCGGTGACGATCACGGCGCTCATCGCGCTGCTCGTGTGCCTCATTCCGACCACCATTGGCGCGTTGCTCTCCGCGATCGGCGTCGCCGGCATGAGCCGGATGATGCAGGCGAACGTCATCGCGACCTCCGGACGCGCCGTCGAGGCGGCGGGTGACGTCGACGTGTTGCTGCTCGACAAAACGGGCACGATCACGCTCGGCAATCGCCAGGCCGCCGCCTTCGTTCCCGCGGCGGGCGTGACCGAGGAAGAGCTCGCAGACGCTGCCCAACTCGCCTCTCTGGCCGACGAGACGCCTGAAGGCCGCAGCATCGTGGTGCTCGCCAAGCAACGCTTCAGGCTGCGCGAGCGCGACCTCACCGCGCTGCACGGCACGTTCGTGCCCTTCTCGGCGCACACGCGCATGAGCGGTGTGGACATCGGTGACCGCAAGGTCCGTAAGGGAGCCGCCGACGCCATTCAGAAGCACCTCGAGGCTCTCGGTCAGGTGTTCCCCAAGGCCGTGCTCGCCACGGTGCAGGAAGTGGCGCGCCGGGGCAGTACACCGCTGCTCGTGAGCGACGGTCCGCGCGTCCTCGGGGTCATCGAGCTCAAGGACATCGTCAAAGGCGGCATCAAGGAGCGCTTCGGCGAGCTGCGCCGCATGGGGATCAAGACCATCATGATCACCGGTGACAACCCGCTCACTGCCGCGGCCATTGCGGCCGAGGCGGGGGTCGATGATTTCCTCGCGGAGGCGACGCCGGAGGCCAAGCTGAAACTCATCCGCAGTCATCAGGGAGAGGGCAGACTCGTCGCCATGACGGGGGATGGCACCAACGACGCGCCGGCCCTCGCGCAGGCGGACGTCGCGGTGGCCATGAATACCGGCACCCAGGCGGCCAAAGAGGCCGGCAACATGGTCGATCTCGACTCCAACCCGACCAAGCTCATCGAGGTCGTCGAGACGGGCAAGCAGATGCTGATGACGCGCGGCTCGCTCACGACTTTCAGCATCGCCAATGACGTCGCCAAGTACTTCGCGATCATTCCAGCGGCCTTCGCCACCACCTACCCGCAACTCGATGCGTTGAACGTCATGCGCCTCGCGAGCCCCTACTCGGCCATCCTGTCGGCGGTAATCTTCAATGCGCTCGTCATCATCGCTTTGATCCCGCTCGCGCTGAAGGGCGTCAAGTACCGCCCGCTCGGCGCGGCCGTACTGCTGCGCCGCAATCTGCTCGTCTACGGTCTCGGCGGCATCCTGGTGCCGTTCGTCGGGATCAAGCTCATCGACTTGTTGCTCAAAGTCGTGCACCTCGCTTGAGGAGGAGACGTAATGAAAAGCAACTCCGTACTGCGCCCCGCGATCACGCTGCTCCTTCTCATGACGGTCATCACCGGCATCGCCTATCCCCTGCTCGTCACCGGGCTGGCGAAGGTCCTGTTCCCCAAGCAGGCCGCCGGCAGCCTCATCGTGCAGGACGGCAAGCCGGCGGGTTCGCGGCTCATTGGCCAGCCCTTCAGCGACCCCAAGTACTTCTGGAGCCGCCCCTCCGCCACGAGTCCGCAACCCTACAACGGCCTCTCCTCCGGCGGCTCGAACCTGGGCCCCCTCAATCCCGCGCTCACGGATGCGGTCAAAGCACGCATCGCCGCCCTTCAGGCGGCCGATCCGACCAATCGCGCTCCCATCCCAGTCGATCTCGTGACGGCTTCCGCGAGCGGTCTCGACCCGGACATCAGCCTCGCGGCGGCCTACTACCAGGCGGACCGCATCGCCCGTGTGAGGCACCTGAGCCCGGAGCGGGTGCGCGCGCTCATCGCCGAGCACGCCAAGCGGCCATGGCTGGAGGTGATTGGTGAGCCCCACGTCAATGTGCTGGCGCTGAACCTCGCCCTCGATACCATGAAATAATCACGGCATGAGCTCGACGGCCGAAACCCGGCCCGATCCGGACCAGCTGCTCGCCCACCTCAAGGCCGAGGAGGCGCGTGCCGCCCGCGGTCGGCTCCGGATCTTCTTCGGCTCCTCCGCCGGCGTCGGCAAGACCTACTCCATGTTGGAGGCCGCGCGCAGCGCCAAGGCGTCCGGAACCGACGTCGTGATCGGCTATCTCGAGCCGCACGGCCGCGTCGAGACCGAGCGGCTGGCGGAGACCCTCGAGCGCCTGCCGCTGCTGCCGGTCGCCTACCGCGGCATCGTTCGGCAGGAATTCAATCTCGATGCCGCGCTTGCGCGCCGCCCGGCCATTCTTCTGGTCGACGAGCTGGCCCATTCAAACATCACCGGCGGTGATCCGCCGCCGCGGCACCCGAAGCGCTGGCAGGACATCGAGGAGTTGCTCGCGGCCGGTATCAGCGTGTGGACGACGGTGAACGTCCAACATCTCGAAAGTCTGAATGATCTGGTCTACCAGACGACCGGAGTGAGGCAGCGAGAAACCCTGCCCGACAAGGTGTTCGATGAGGCCGACGACATCGAGCTCATCGACCTGCCGCCCGACGATCTCATCGCGCGGCTCCATTCCGGCAAGGTCTACATTGCCGACGAGGTGGCAACGGCGGTCGAGCGGTTCTTCCGCAAGCAGAATCTCATGGCGCTGCGGGAGATCGCGCTGCGCCGGGTCGCGGACCGGGTGGAAGCCGCCTCGCGCGCGCTGGCGCCGGAGCGGGCACGGGCGCGCATCGCCGGTGACCGGATTCTCGTTGCCGTCGGCCCCGATGCGCAGGCGGAGCAGCTCGTGCGCGCCGGCAAGCGGATGGCGGATGCGCTCGATGCGCACTGGACCGTCGTTTACGTTGAGACGCTCAGACTTTTGCGCCTGTCCGACGCCGACCGCAACCGCCGGATCGCCGTGTTGCGCCTGGCCGAGTCCCTGGGCGCGGAGACGGTGACTCTGGACGGCCCTTCGCCGGCTACCGCGCTCCTGGAATACGCGCAGACCCGTCGTGCCACGCGCGTCATCGTCGGCGCCCCCAAGCGGCGCGGCTGGCGCGCATGGCTGCGTCCCTCGACGGCAACCCAGCTTCTCCATCAGGCCCGTGGCTTCGATGTGGTGATCATCGCGCCGGCCGATGGCGCCGCGCGGCAGCGCGTGAATTCGGCGACCGTCGATCAGGCCAGCTATCAGGGTGCGATCCACTGGGACCGATACGGCTGGGCGGTCGGCCTGACCGTGGCCTGTACGCTGCTCGCGTTCGTGATGTATTCGCGGTTCGAGCTCTCGAACCTCGCGATGATCTATCTGCTCGGCGTCATGGTCGCGGGGTTGAGACTCGGGCGCGGGCCGTCCGCGTTGACCGCCGTGCTCAATGTCGCATCGTTCGACTTCTTCTGCGTGCCGCCGCGATTCACCTTTGCCGTATCGGACGCCCAGTATCTGGTCACCTTCGGCACCATGCTCACCATCGCGCTGGTGATCGCGACACTGACGGCGAATGTGCGACAGCAGACCCGGGTCGCGGGCGCGCGTGAGCGCCGTACCGCGACGCTATACGCGATGAGCCGCGAGCTCGCGGTGACCCGCGGGATCGAGGGCATGGCGAGCGTGGCGATTCGTCACGTGACGGAGGTTTTCCAGTGCAAGGCGGTCGTCCTCCTTCCGGAGGCCAGCGGCAAACTGCAATACCCGCCGGGCGAGGCGCCTGAGAACGCCTTCCGCCACGCGGATCTCGCCGTCGCGCAATGGGTGGCCGATCACGGCCGGCGCGCCGGGCTCGGCTCCGATACCCTGCCGGCGGCGCCGGCGCTCTACGTCCCGCTCGGCGATGAGCGCCGGACCGCGGGGGTGCTCGCGGTGCTGCCCAACAACCCGCGCCGCGTGCTGCTGCCGGAGCAGAGTCATCTGCTCGACACCTTCGCGGGCCAGATCGGGCTCGCGCTCGAGCGCGCGCGCCTCGCCGAGGTCGCCGAAGCCTCGAGTCTCGCGGTGGAACGCGAGAGCCTGCGCAACACGCTGCTGGCATCGATCTCGCACGACCTGCGCACGCCGCTCGCGGTGATGGCGGGGGCCGCGAGCACGCTCGCCGAGCGGGGCGCGACGCTCCCCGAGCAGAGCAAGGCGGACCTCGCGCGCTCCATCGAGGTCAAGGCCCGCGAGATGTCGGATCTCGTTTCCAACGTGCTCGACCTCATGCGCTTCCAGTCCGGCCAGGTGGTGCTGCGACGGGACTGGCAGCCGCTCGAGGACCTCGTGGGCGCCGCGCTCGAGCGGCTCAAGGAGCGGCTGCAGGATCATCCGGTCGAGGAGCGCCTGCCCGCCGACCTGCCGCCGGTCCATGTCGATGCCGGGCTCGTCGTGCAGCTCTTCGGGAATCTCTTCGACAACATCGCCAAGTACACTCCCCCCGGCACCCGCTCGTGGGTGTGGGCGACGCAAGAGGGGGATTTCGTGCGCGTCGTGGTGGAAGACGAAGGCCCCGGATTCCCGGCAGGCGATCCGGCGAAGCTTTTCGAAAAATTCCAGCGCGGCAACGAGGAAGGCGCCGTGGTGGGAGCGGGCCTCGGGCTCACGATTTGCCGCGCGATCGTGAATGCGCATGGCGGCGAGATCGAGGCCCGCCGCCGCGACGGCCAAGGAGGCAACAAGGGAGCGCGGTTTGATTTCACGCTGCCGGCGAAGGAGCTGCCCGCTTGACGGAGGCGATGCATCAGGTCCTCGTGATCGAGGACGAGCCCGCCATCCGCAACGTGCTCAAAGTGCTGTTGGAAGCGGAGCGGTATCGCGTCATCGAGGCCGACACGGCGCTGCGCGCCGAGATCGAAACCCGCAGCCACAAACCGGACCTGTTGCTCATCGACTTGGGACTCCCGGACGGCGATGGCCTGACGGTGATCCGCAGAGTGCGCGCCTGGTCTCCGGTCCCGATCGTCGTGCTCTCGGCGCGCACGATGGAAGAGCAGAAGATCGCGGCGCTCGATGCCGGCGCTGACGACTACATCACCAAGCCGTTCAGCGCCCCGGAGCTGCTCGCCCGGGTCCGCGCCGGGCTGCGCCGCAACGTGCGCGGCGCGGAGAAGCCTTCAACCCTCGCGTTCGGCGAGGTTCGGCTCGATCTCGCCAAGCGCGAGGCCCACGGGCCGGCGGGAGAGCTCCACCTGACACCGCTCGAGTACCGCGTGATCGAGTGCCTCGCCCGGCACCTGGGCTCGATCGTCATGCAGAACCAGCTCATTCGCGAGGTCTGGGGACCCGATCGGCTGGGCGACTCCCGCAGCCTGCGGGTCTGCATCAAGAATCTGCGCGGCAAGCTCGAGCCCGATCCGCACAAGCCCCGCCACCTCGTCACCGAGGCCGGTCTCGGCTATCGCTTGCGGGCCGATGAGGACTGACCGCGACGGAGTCGCTCCGGCGCGAATGAACCTGTGATCCTCAGGTATCCCACGAACTCCCGTCTTGTGGGATACGGAGCGAAAGGGTGCTAGGATTCGTATCCCACAAATGTGATTTCAGTGGGATACGGGCGGCATGAGTTCCCTTACTGCACCGCACGAGAGAGCGCTGACGCTCCTCTTCTCGGAGCTCGCGAGCGCAGCGGCCCGCCAGAGCGAGGCGTTTCTGGGTAGCCCCGGTTCGCTCTCAGAGCGGACCAATGAGACCGGTACACGATATTGGGTCCATCGTTACTCGGATGCCGCCGGCCGGCGCCAGGAGACTTACCTCGGAAAATCCGACGATCCGGCCGTCATCGCCCGTGTTGCCGACCTGCGCGAGCGGATCGCGGTCGCCAATTCCGCCATCGCCAGCGTCAGACTGCTTGCGCGTGCCGGATTTGCCACGGTGAATCGCAAGTCCTATTCCACGTTGGCGAGCCTGCACAATCACGGCCTTTTTCGTGCAGGAGCGCTGCTCATCGGTTCGCATGCCTACGGCGCACTGCTCAACGCTCTTGGCGTGCGGGCAGCAGCGTACTCGACCGAGGACGTCGATATCGCACGGCGGGCGCAGTTGGCCCTCGCGGGACTGCCGCCGTTCATCGACATCCTGCGCGAGACGGGCCTGGAGTTCTTTCCCGTCCGCGCGGTCCACCGCCGTGCGCCCTCCACGTCATTTGCCGAGCGGGGAGGCTCACGGCTGCGCGTCGATCTGCTCGTTCCCTCCCCGCACGAAGGTTACCCGACAGTACCCGTCCCTGAGCTCGGGGCGCATGCCAAAGGCCTGCCCTATCTCGCGTACCTGCTCGGCACGTCGCAGGAAGTCCCCATGCTCAGCCCCCATGGGATCGTCATGGTGCGGGTGCCGGCGCCGGAACGGCTTGCGGTGCACAAGCTCATCGTGTCGCAGCTGAGAGGCACCGCGAGCGCCAAGCCCGAGAAGGACTTGAGACAGGCGGCCACTTTGATCGAGGCGCTCGCCGAGCGGTTTCCCGAGGCAGTAGCAGAGGCGATTGCCGCTCTCCCCAAGAGTGCCGTGCGTTACGCGGTGCGTGCGAGCCGGGCGTTGGAACGTCACCTGCCCGCGTCCGCGGAGCGCGCCTGGGAAGAGCTGCAATCGCTGCGGGCGCGATGATCGCGACTGCCCGTCGGGCGAGCCATGGGTCCGGAAGCCGCGGCTACGTCGAGCTTTGCCTGGATCTGAGCGCGTACTCCGCATGGGCCTCGTGCAACAGCTTGGCCAGTCGCTTGAGATCATCCCACGTTGCGGGACGGGTGTATTCAGGCACGCTCGCTCTGGTTGTGCACGATCGCATCAACGGTCCACCGCTCCCGGTCGCGGGCCATCTGCTCGTGGCTCTGGTAGAAAAACAGCCCCTTCGGCGCACGCGTGCGATAGCGCGCGTTGGCGTCCATGGCCGACCGTGTGGCCGCATTGGGCGGGGTGCCCGGCGAAGGTGTGATGCGCTTGCCGACTACGCGCTGGATTGGCTGCTGGTCAGCGCCGATCCAGGACTTTGGCGGATCGCTCATCCGCGAAGTATAGGCCGACAGGGTCGGTCGATGCGACCGGCCGTCAGCAGCCGAGTCCCGGCCGCGCGAGGGCGCCGAAGCGGCTTCAGGTCAGCGAGACGACCAGCTTCGCCGAGTGGCTGCGCCAGTTGATCGGAATGATGAAGGAGCGCTGGCCGGGCTTCTGCGGGATCGCGGGCTTCTCGCCCGCGAGCACGCTCGGGACGGAGATGACGAAATCGCGACCGAAGTCCCGGCGCGCGTTACCCGAGATCGTGTTGGCCACCTCGCCGACCAGGTCCCTCATGGTCTCGTGGCTGAAATCGTTCTCCTGCATCTTCATGAGCAGCACCGTGAGCATCGCCCGCGGCGCCGTGAAGTACACGACCCCCTCGCGCTTGCCCGAAATGCTGATGATCCCGGTGTAGTCGTGCACCGCGGGAGCTCCTTCCATGAGGTACGGCGAGCCGATGGTGGCTGGCTGCTGCGCCGTCACCTCGAAGTAGTTCGTCGTTCCCTCGACGAAAGTCTTCAGCTCCTCTTCCCGCAACATCTGCCCGCTCTCCGCCGCGACTTCAAGTCATGAGATCCGCGATCGCCTCGTTCAACTGACGGTCCGTGAACGGCTTGTTGAGAAAGCCGTTCGCCCCGCGCTCCATCGCTTCGACCGCGGTCGCCTTGTCCGCCAGCGCCGAGATCACCAGGATGCGCACCGCCGGTTTCAACTGCACCAGCTTCGAGATGCACTCGATACCGTCCATCTGTGGCATCGTCAGATCCATCGTGACCATGTCGGGGTCGGTCTTGTGAAACATCTCCAGCGCCTCGATCCCATTGCCCGCGGTGCCGACCACCGTGAGCTCCTCGAATTGCTGCGAGCGCTCGATACGCCGCCGCATGATGTTCGAGTCGTCCACGATCAGCAGCTTCACCGCCCGTCTCGCCGCCCCATTGCCTTGGCTCCCGCTCATCCACGCCCTCCCGCTTCGTTTCAGGCCACTGCCGAGCTCGCCGCTTCCGCGGCGGGTAGCACGATCTTGAAGCGTGTGAAGCGGCCCGGGTTCGTGCTCACCCCGATCCTGCCGCCAAGGCCGTACACCGTGCGTGCCACGACGTCCATGCCGACGCCGCGACCGGCATCCATCGTCACTTCCTCCTGAGTCGAGAATCCCGGACGAAAGATGAGGGCCATGGCCGCGCGGGTGTCCATCGCGGCGGCCTCCTCGGCGGTGACGATGTTCCTGCGCACCGCGGCATCCTTCAGCGCCTGCGGCGAGATGCCGGCGCCGTCATCCTCGAACACGAGCTCATAGCCGTCGTTGGCGCGCCGGAAATCGACACGTACCGCGCCGATCTCCGACTTCGCGCGCGCACGTCGCGCCTCGCCCGGCTCGATGCCGTGAACCGCGGAATTGCGCAGCATCTGAATGATGCAATCCTTCACCGTCGCGACATAGGGCGCGGGCACTTCAGCGAGCCCCGAGAGCGTCAGTTTGAAGGGCTTGCGATGATCCTTCGCGAGCTTCTCGGCGAGCGCCTGCAGGGTCGGCGAGACGTCTTCCCCGTAGCGGATGAGCGGCTTCGCGCCGCCCGAGATCGCGCGCGCGCGTGTCGGGCTCGCCGCGGCCGTACCGGGGGCAGGACTCGCGGGCTCCTTCAGCATCGTCAGCCGCCCGGCCATCTCCCTCACGCCGCGCAGATGTGCCAGCAGCTCATCGAGCTTCAGCACCATCGGCAGGAAGTCGTTGCCGGAGAGCTCCGCCTTCTTCTTCAGCTCACTCACCATGTCCTCGAGATGATGCACCCGGTGGGCGATGCTCATGAGGCTCAGGGCCGAGGCCTCGCCCTTGATCGAGTGCAGCTCGCGGAAAAGGCCGCCCAGCTTCTTGCGGAATTCCGCATCGGTGCGCGCCGGCTCCTTGAGGATCGCATTGATCAGCTGCAGCCCCGTCTCCGTGCTGTCGAGGAACGAGCCGAGCTGCACCGGATCGACGTGCAGCATGCCGACCATCATGTCGACCTGCGCATTCGCGTTCTCCTGTGCCTCCTGCAGCTCGCGCGCCAGCAGCACGTTGGAAGTAATGTCGCCCACCGCGCAGAGCACGTGCTTGACACCCTTGGGACCCGCAACACGGTGGAAGTCGAACTGCAGGTAACGGGTTTCCTTGCCGCCGCGCCCGTTGTCCATGCTGATCTCGAGCTGTCCGAGCGGATTGATGCTCTTCATCAGATTCTCATGCGCTCGATCGCCCCAGAGGAGCTTGATGTACTTCATCGCCGTGGTGAGCGTCTTGGGCGGCACGCGCTCCTCGAGCAGCTTCTCGAAAGAGACGCCGGCGAAGTCCTTGCGCCCGAAGATGCGGGTCAGTGCGTCCGACCACACGGAGCCGATCCTGTAATCGGCATCGAGGAGGAAGAAGCCTTCCCGCACCGTCTTCAGGATGTCTCGGGTCTGCTCCTGCGCCTCGCGCGCGGCGCGCTCGTGACGTGCGCGCGTGAGCTGCAGGTACGCGGCGGCGGCGGCGAGCGCCAGGGCGGCGAGCACACCGCCCGAGAGCAGTCCCCGCAAGCGCGCGGCGGCGCTCGAGGTCTGTGTCTCGAGCGAGCGGCTCACCGCAGCGAGCAGTGCGTGCAGCTGCCGGACGTTCTGCTTCGCGAGCAGCTCAGCCTGACGCACGTTGGTGTAATACATCTTGCCGCTCTCCGACAGCGAGCTGCCGGAGTCCGTGTCGACGTACGGCTCGCCCGAGAAGGCGACGACCGGGGCGAGCACGGGGCTGTATTCCTGCCACATGCGCAGGGCCCGTCGCAGTTGCGGCGACTTCAGCTTCTCGCGTTGCGCGAGCAGCTGGATGTCATCGTTGAAATGCTCCACCGTGCCGGCGAACTCCTCGTGCGCCTGCCCGGTGTACTCACGCGTCTCGAGCCGCTCGCGCAACGCGCTCAGCTGCTGACTGATGACGCCCGGGTAGGTCTGAAGCTCGCTCGCGGTCTGCAGCGCGGTGATGCTGGAGCGGATCTGCGTCGCGAGCCTGAAGCCAGCGAGCAGGGCGAGCCCCATCACCACGGCGAGGGCGGTACCCGCGCCGGCTGTGATGAACCGGCGATTGCGATCTGCGCCTGTGGTTTTCATCTGAGCTTCCTGAGGTCTAGTTCTTCGGCAGCTCGAAGCGGATGAGAGTCCGCACCGGCACCTCGACGGGCTCGCCGTTGTATTCCGCGGGGCGATAGCGCCATTCCCGGATGGCGTCCATCGCCGCATGGTCGAAGACACCGCGCGGGCTCGACTCGGTCACCCGCACGTTCCTGACGCGGCCCTTCTCATCCACGACGTACGCTACCGTCACGCTGCCGCTGACCCTATCGTCCAAGGCGCTGTCCGGATACTGCGGCGGCACGTAGCGCGTGCGCTTCAATTGCGCGGCAAGTGCCTGAAGGTCGGGTTCGGCGGAGCTCGCCTTGGGCGCCGCCTCCGCGGCTGAGATCGAGCGCTGCACCGCTGCGACCGCGGCAGCGCTCGCGCCCCAGTTCGTCGCCGCCGCGAGATCGGCGCTCGCGTGAGCGCGCTCATCGGAGCCCATTGCCGCTCGCGCACGCGCGAGCAGTTTCGCCGCGAGCTCACCACGGGCCTGAGCCGCGCCCGCCTGGGCCGCGCCGGTGGGTTGGCTGTTCTCGAGCTGCTGCAGGTAATCCGCCGCGCTGTCTCCGGCCGGGGAGGTCAAGGCGCCGCTCTCGAGGCGCTCGTGAATCAGCGCGAGCAGATGATCGATCTTCAGGTGCGCCGCCTTGGTCTGCGCCCCGGCGAGCTGTCGTTGAAACTCGCTGAGGTCGGTCGCCGAGGCTCCGTCGGCTCGCGCCGCGGCCAGCCAACGGCTCGCGTCGGCGCTGTCGCCCGTGAGTGCGTTCTGCCGCGCTTTGCTCAGGAATGCGTCGATCAATGCGCGGGTGGCGTGCTCGGTCGCCGGCGCGGACGGCGCCGCGGCCTGCAGCTGGCCGAGATAGGCCTGTGCGCTGTCGCCTGCCGGACTGGTCAGCTCATCGGAACGGATGCGATCGAGGACCAACGCCGCAAGCGTCTGCACCTTGTTCGCCTGCTGCAGATGCGAGACCTCGGCGCGCCATGTGGCGAGCTGTGAAGCCGGCACCGCACCCGATGCTTCAGCCTGGCGCAGGAGCGCCGTGGCACGGTCCCCATTGCCGTCGCTGAGCGCTTTCGAGATCTCCGCCGTAGAGAGCTGAAGCTGGAACGCCGCCAGGTGGGAATCGGCGGGCTGGGCCAGCTTCAGGGTAGCTAGCGCGAGCGCGGCATCGCCGTAATGTGAACCCGCCATCGCGGTGGTGAAGCGCGAGATCAGTACGTCACCAACCCGCCGCAGGCCGTCTTTGGCTTCGCCATTGGTCGCATCCGCGGCCAGCGCCGATCGATAGTAGACGAGCGCATTGTCCCCGGTCGGAGCCGTGTAGCGACGGTCGCGCATGGCGCGCCGCGCCTTCTCCAGCAGGTCATCGACCTGACCCGCGACGATGGAGGTATCCACCGCGGGCTGGGCCAGAGACGCGGCGCTTTCGGGCGCCGGCCCGGAGTGCGTGGCGACGAGGCCGGGAGCTGCCGACCCGGCGGGGGCGGACGCCGCGTTGCCGTGGATGAAATACCACACGCCGCCCGCGGCGAGCGCGACGACGGCAAGGCCCAGGCCGACCCACAGTTCCCATTTGCGCCCGCCGCCTTCCGCTTGCCCGGGCTCTTGGGCAGGCGAGTAGGAGGTGCTCGGCCGGAAAGAGTCGAGCGTCAGGGTGCCGGCCGACCCCGCTGCCGAGCGCTCCGCGCCGGCGGCACGCACCGCAGCGGTGCGGCTCACGGCATCGGTGATGGCCGCATCGAGCACCGCCGTCGTTTTGGGTCCTTCGATCGGAATCGTCAGCACCGCAAAGACAGGGCTGCCCTTGACCGCGGAGGCGATGTGCCTCTCGGCGTCCGTCTCCGCAAACACCACGACCACCGCGTGCGGGGCCTGCTGCGTCGCGCGCTGCACGTCCGCGCGCACATCGCTCCTTCCGCGTGCATCGATCACCAGAATCTGCCCACGTTTGGTGCTCGTCAGTTGTGCGAGCGCGGCATCGATCGAGTCGACGGGGTGCACCGACGCCTGGCCGCCGAGCGCCTCTCCGAGCTCGAGCAGGAAGTCATCGCGGCTGGTGAGGGCCGTCAGATCGACTGACGCGCGCAGTGTGGGGGCAAGAGTCTGTGTCGATGTCCCGCTATTGCCGGAGTCGACATTTCGAGGCGCGCTCGATGCTGGATTGGCCACTGGTCGTGTCTCCACCCTCGAAATAGATCTCTTCCGCGCGCGAGCGACTGCCGGTCCGAACGGGCGATCCGGCGCCCATTCATTTGATAACGCATGCAAAACGCGGTTTTCAGGAGCATATTGCGCCGCTGTGCTCCCGCAGTGCCGCAGTTCACAGTAACGGCAGCCCTGTGCGATGCGCGCGACAGCGCATCGCGGAAAGTCTGAAGCAGTGCTCGCTTTACGGCCCTGTGCGCAGTAGCGCGGGCCGGGGACAGAACATAAGATGTCCCCATGCGCCACGCATGCTCGTCCGATCCCGAAGCAACTGGGCATGCATTTTGCTTTGACTTGAGCTCGGAGACGGGTGTCTGGCGCCGGGGGACGATTGAACACTTCGCTGTTATGAGCGTCTTACATCTAGCTGCACCGGCAATCAGAGCGCCATCACGCACCAGGCACTGCGTTGGTCCATCCACAGAACTGACACGGTCATGAACTGAAACGGGAGGGAAGGACGATGCGATCGCTCTCTACTGACCCGGATTCGACGAGTCACTCCGCTTTCATCGAGTCGCTGAGCTCCTTCAGCCGGCTGCACCGGGCCCAGCGCTGGGAGGGCACTTTCGGCGAGTTTCTCGCCGACGTCCTGCCCGCCAGCACCGCGGCGCTGGCGCGTACGAGCCACGAATACATCTGGGACATGCTCCGCTGGCATGGACGCACCGCCCAGCCCGAAGCTGGCGAGAGCAGCCGTGCCCGGGAGCTCTTCAAGCGCGAGCTGTTCGGCATCGACGAGCCGCTCTCGCGCGTGGTGGATTACTTCAAGGCGGCGGCGGCTGGCTCCGACGTTGGCCGTCGGCTGCTGCTGCTGCTGGGCCCGCCGTCCGGCGGCAAATCGACCATGGCTATTCTCTTGAAGCGCGGTCTCGAGGAATATAGCCGCACGGACGAGGGAGCGCTCTACGCCATCAAGGGCTCGCCGCTGCGCGAGAGCCCGCTCAACCTCGTGCCGGCGAGCCTGCGGGCGGAGTTCCGCGACCGCTACGGCGTCAGCATCCAGGGAGAGCTCTCACCCTGGGCGCGCGATTACGTCGAGCGGGAGTTCGAAGGCGACTTCGTGCGCGTGCCGGTCGAGCGGATCTTCCTCTCGGAAGCCTCCCGCTCCGGGATTGGCACCTACGCCCCGCACGATCCGACCACCGCGGACATCGCCGACCTCGTCGGTTCGGTCGACCTCGCCAAGGTCGCGCAGATCGGCGATGAAGGCGACCCCCGCGCCTGGTCCTGGTCCGGCGCGGTGTATGCCGCGAGCCGCGGGGTTCTCGAGATGATCGAGATCCTGAAGGTGAAGCGGGAGTTCCTCTATCTGCTCCTCACGCTGACGCAGGAGAAGAACGTCAAGGTCTCACGCTTCCCGCTCATCCACGTCGACGAGACCATCCTCGCGCACACCAATCTCGCGGAGTTCCACAAATTCCTGCAGGAGAAGGAAAACGAGGCGCTGCTCGATCGCATGGTGATCATCAAGGTCCCCTATGCGCTTTCCTACCGCGACGAGGCCCGCATCTATCAGAAGCTGGTCTCCGGCGCGCCCGCTTTTCGCAACGTGCACCTCGATCCGCACGTGCTCAATCTCGCGGCGGTATTCGCCATCCTGACACGCCTGACGAAACCCGAGCGCGAAGGGCTCGACGTCGCCAAGAAGCTGCGCCTCTACGCGGGTGAGGCGGTCGAGGGTATGCCGGAGAGCGAGGCCTCGCGCTTGCATGCCGAGTCGCCGGACGAGGGCATGACCGGGGTCAGCCCGCGCTTCATCATCAACGCCATTTCCAACGCCATTACCCGCGGCACGGCGCACAGCCTCACCAGCATGGAGCTGCTGCTCGCGATCAAGGACGGGATCGAGAGCGATGCGCGCATGGAGGCGAAGCATAAGAAGGCCTGGATCGACCACCTGGTGACCGCGCGCAAGGAATTCTACAACCGCTGGGTCAAGGAGGACGTGCACCGCGCGATGTTCGCCTCCTTCGAGGAAGAGGCGCAGCAACTTCTCGAGAAGTATCTCGATGAGGTGGAAGCCTCACTCGATCACCGCCAGGTCACCGACCCGATTACCGCAGAGACGCGGCCGGCCGATGAGCGGTTCCTGCGCTCGGTGGAGGAGAAGATCAAGGTCTCCGACTCCGGCAAGCTCTCCTTCCGACAGGAGGTGGTGCGCAAGGCGATGGTCGCTTTCAAGGCCGGTGAGAAATTCAAGCTCTCCAGCCACGCGCGCATGCGTGAGGCGATCGAGCAGTATCTGTTCGAGGAGCGGCGCGACGTGCTCAGGCTCGTCACTTCCAGCGCGCGCCCGGACGATGATGCGCGGCTGAAGATCTCCGCCGTGCAGCAGCGTTTGATCACCGAGTATGGCTACGACGAGCACAGCGCCAAGGAAGCCTTGAGCTACGTCACTACGTTGCTCGCCCAGGAGTAGCGCGCGGTCCCAAAAAGGAGTACCACTAGCACCATGGGTCCGAAGAGCGAGAGTGGTGGCGAGCGGTCCGGCGCCGATGCCGCCAAGTGGTACGAGCTCTTCTCCCGCGGCGCGCGCGACTGGCTGCGCCACGATGAGAAAGTCCGCGAGTCCGTGCGCCAGCATCTGCCGCAGATCGTCGCCGGTGGGGAACTGATCAACGGCGGCTCACGCACCGTGCGAGTGCCGGTGCGCATGCTCGAGCACCATCACTTTCGCCTGCGCCGGCCGGAGGAAGCCCAAGGTGCCGGCCAGGGCAAGGCCAAACCCGGCGATGTGTTTGCCGATCCCTCGCGCCAGCGGGGACCCGGCGAGAAGGGCGCCGGCGGCCAGGACGAGGGCGAGGTACAGCTGCTGCTCGAATTCAAGGTTGACGACATCGTCGACTGGTTGTGGGAGGAGATGCAGCTTCCCAACCTGAAGGCGCGCGTCGGCCCCTCCGAGGAGTCCGACTGGGTGCGCGAGGGCTGGGACCGCCGCGGCGCGCGCTCCAGGCTCGATCGGCGCCGCTCGTTCAAGGAGCTGGTGAAGCGGCGCGGAGCTCCGGGCGCCACGCCCACCTTCACCGACGAGGACCTGCGTTATCGACAGCTCGCCCGCCGGCGTCAGCCCGCGATCCATGCCGTGGTGTTCTTTCTCCTCGACGTCTCGGGCAGCATGTCGGATCGCGACCGCAAGCTCGCCAAGACCTTCTTCTTCTGGGTGGTGCAGGGCCTGAGGCGCGAGTACCGCTCGCTCGAGACCGTGTTCGTCGCCCACACCACGGAAGCGTGGGAATTCACCGAGGCCGAGTTCTTCCAGGTGAGCGGCACCGGAGGCACGGTGGCGTCGACCGGCTTCGCGAAGGTGCGGGAGATCATCGACGCGCGCTACAACCCGGGCCGATGCAACATCTATCTTTTCTATGCCTCCGACGGCGACAACTCCGTGAGCGATTCCGCGGACGCCCGCGAGGGGCTCTCGTCCATCGCCGAGGACACCTGCTTCACCGGCTACGTGGAGGTCTCCTCGGGCCTCTCGCGACAGCTCGCGACCGAGACCGGGCGCCTGTTCGCGGAGCTCGCGGCCGCCGGCTGTGCCGCGGGCAGCTACGCGCTCAACGATTTCGACGACGTCTGGGGTGGCGTGCGGCACTTCTTCGCGTCCGAGAGCCGGGCCGAGGAAGAGGCATGAGCCGAGCCACTGGCCATTGCGCTGCGCGATCCCTGCTCCGCGCAAGCCCGGGACGGACTCCTGTCCGCCCGCTCGTTGCTGACGCAACTCGCCCTTGGCGGCCGCCCCTCCGGCCCGCCCATCTCTCATGACCGACGACAACTGGCAGAGCTATACCCGACGCATCGAGGAGCTGGCGGCCCACTCGGGTCTGACGTTCCACCCCGTGGATTTCGAAGCGGTCCCCGACACGTTCATGATGGAGATCGCGGTGTACGGGCTGCCGGTACGCATGCCGCACTGGTCCTTCGGCGTGCGCTACATCTATCAGCTCATCCAGCGGCACATGGGCCATTCGCGGCTCTTCGAGGTGGTCTTCCCCGGTAATCCAGGTCATGCCTATCTCGCCGCGAGCAATGGACTGGCGGAGAACATTCTCGTCTCGGCGCACGTGCTCGGGCATGCCGACTTCTCACGTAACAATCTCCTTTTCCAGCGCTGCCAGGAGCAGGTGAGCGAGCACATCGTCGAGCACGCCGCCAATCACGCACGCCAGATCCAGCAGGCGATCGAGACGCATGGCGTGCAGCGCGTTGAAACCGTGCTCGATGCCGCGTTGGCCCTCGAGCAGCATATCGACGTCGATCAGTCGCTGCGCCGGGCGCGCTACCCGGAATATCTCGAGGACAAGCGCACACCCGAGGACGATGGGTTCCGCAAGCGCTTTGCACAGCTCGAGCCGGCCGCCGCGAGCACGGGCGTCGAGCCGAAGAAGCGCGCGCCGGTGCCCCCGCACCCGGAGCGCGATCTGCTCTGGTTCGTGGCGCAATACGCGCCGGAAATGGAGAGTTGGGAGCGGGATATCTTTCTCGCCGTCCGCGAGGAGTCGTTCTATTTCTATCCGGTGTTCGCGACGCAGATCATGAACGAGGGATGGGCCTCCTACTGGCATGCGCGTCTGCTGCGGGAGGCGGACTTCGTCCCGCAGCAGGCCTACCTGGATGCGATCAAGTGCCACTCCGATGTGGTGCGACCGATCGCCGCGGACAGCCAAGTGGCGCTCAGCATCAATCCCTACCATCTCGGATTTGCGATGTGGGAGAAGATCGTCGAGAAGGAAGGGCTGCCCGCGGCACGCAACATCATGATCCAGGATGATGACTTCGCTTTCGTGCGCAACCATCTCACACGCGAGTTGGCCGAGGAGTTGAGCCTCTTCCGCTATAGCGCGAGGAGCGACGGACAAATCAAGGTGCTCGAGCAGGACCTGACGGGGCTGCACGAGGCGATTCTCGGCCCCAAGTACAATTTCGGCGCGCCGACGGTTGCGGCAAAGCACGTTCGCAACGACGGCACGCTCGAGCTCGTGCACGACCACACTCTGGATGGCCGCGGCCTCGATCTCGAGCGCAGTCGCAAGGTGCTGGACTACCTGCAGCGCGTATGGCGCCGTCCGGTGCAGCTCACCACCACGAATCAGGCGGGTCTGGCGCTGGAGCTGACAGCGCCCTGAGCCGCTTCCTCACTTGCTTTCGGACTTTTCGGGCTCGCCCCAGTCCTCTTCCGCGTGCGAGGTCACGATCGAGACGGGGTCGCTCGCCGGGAAGCTTGCCGCCAGCGCCTCGTCCAACTGCCGCTGGATTTTCTCCCTTTGCGCCATGCCCCCGGCCGCTCGGCTGTCCTCGCCCGGTGGGACGTCGTCGGGAGGTCTTGGTGACTCGCTCATGGCCTTATACCCTATCGCAAGCAATCGTCCTCGTGGAATAAGACTCGTCCCGCAGCCTTTTGCTCCCTCTTCCGGGTCACGGCCGGTGAAAACCGGCGGATCGCGCTCCCGGGTAGGACGCGCGGGAAGGGTCATGGCGCATTTACCATGCCGGGCTGCAAATTCGCAGCGGCGGGGAGTAACCTGAACGACCTCCTTGCCGGGAGCGACTCATGGGGCATACGACACAGGGCATCCGAAATATCGCGCTGGTCGGAGCGGCCGGCGCGGGCAAGACACTGCTGGCGGAGAGCCTGCTCTTTCAGGCGGGCGCCACCCGGGCGAAGGGCAGCCTCGCGCGCGGCAGCACCGTATCGGATTTCGATCCACAGGAGCGCTCGCTCCAGCATTCCCTCGAGCCTGCGGTTCTGACCTTCGACTGCGACTCCACGCGCATACACCTGCTGGATACCCCCGGATATCCCGACTTCCTCGGGCGCACGCTCGCCGTGCTGGAGGCGGTCGAAGCGGTCGCCGTGGTGGTCAGCGCCGCGAGCGGCCCGGATGCGATCACTCACCGACTGATGGACTTTGCCCGCGATCGTGGGCTCTGCCGGCTCGTGGTCATCAACAAAATCGACAGCCGCGATGCCAAGTCCGCGGATGTTCTGGCGCAGATCCGCGAGGCGTTCGGCGCCGAATGCCTGCCGCTCAACCTGCCCGCAAGCGGCGCACAGGCCGTGGTCGACTGTTTCTTTCAGCCGCACGGCTCGCCCGCCGATTTCTCGTCGGTGGAGGTCGCTCACACCCAGCTCGTCGACCAGGTCGTCGAGCTCGACGAGCAGCTCATGTCCATCTACCTCGAGCAGGGGGAGGAGATCTCGCCCGAGCAGCTGCACGACCCTTTCGAGCAGGCCCTGCGCGAGGGCCATCTCGTTCCGGTTTGCTTCACTTCGGCCGAGACCGGCGTCGGGATCGCGGCGCTGCTGCAGGTATTCACGCGCCTCATGCCGAACCCAGCCGAAGGGAACCCGCCCCCTTTCCTCAAGGGCTCGGGTGAGCGCGCTCAACACGTGACGGTCACACCGGATCCCGATCAGCATGTCGTCGCACACGTGTTCAAGGTCACCATCGATCCCTACGTCGGGAAGCTCGGGATCCTGCGCGTCCATCAGGGAACGATACGCCCGGGTGCCCAGCTCCTGGCGGGCGATGCGCGCAAGCCTTTCAAGGCTGCACATTTATATACGCTCCTCGGCAAGGACACCGTGGAGATTCCCGAGGCGGTACCGGGCGACATCTGTGCCATCGCGAAAGTGGAGGAGCTGCACCTCGATGCCGTGCTGCACGATTCCCACGACGAGGACGAGTTTCACCTGCAGCCCGTCGCCTTCCCGCCCCCCATGCTCGGCATCGCCATCGAGCCCGAGCGGCGGGGCGATGAGCAGCGCCTCGCCGATACGCTTCACAAGCTCACGGCGGAAGACCCCTGCGTGCGCATCGAGCATCACCCCGCGGTCAACGAGACCGTCCTCTACGGCACCGGCGAATTGCATCTGCGGGTGCTGTTGGAGCGAATGAGTCAGCGCTACAGCGTCCACGTCAAGACACACCCGCCGAGCATCCCTTACCGGGAAACCGTGACCCGCCCCGCGGAGGGGCACTGCCGCCATAAGAAGCAGACCGGAGGCGCCGGTCAGTTCGGCGAGGTGTACCTGCGCATCGAGGCGCTGCAGCGTGGCACCGGCTTCGAGTTCGTGGACGATGTGGTGGGCGGAGCGATTCCGGGGCAATACATTCCCGCGGTCGAGAAGGGCGTACGGCAGGTGCTGACGGAAGGCGCACTCGCCGGCTTTCCCTTGCAGGACATCCGCGTCACCGTCTACGACGGTAAGCACCACCCCGTCGACTCCAAGGAAGTCGCGTTCGTCTCCGCCGGCCGCAAGGCGTTTCTCGATGCCATCCAGAAGGCCAATCCCATCGTGCTCGAGCCCATCGTGCACCTGCAGATCACCGCCCCCGCAACCGCCATCGGCGATATCACCGGGGATCTCGCCACCAAGCGGGCGCGCATCAACGGCAACAACACGCTTCCCGGTCAGTTGGCCACCGTCTCCGCGCTCGTGCCACTCGCGGAGATTTCCGACTATCAGACCCGCCTCAAGGCCTTGACCGGCGGGCAGGGCACCTATTCGATGGAGCTCAGCCACTACGACCCCGTGCCTTCGCGACGGCAGCAGGAGTTGATGCAGGCCTACCGGCCGCGCGCGGAGGAGGATTAGTCAACCGCAACGACGGCCGTGCGTTAGCATGATCGGCGGGCCTCATGCCGGCGCGAAGGGTTCGGCGGGATTGACGGATTTTGATGAGGAATACAAATGAATGACCGGCCTTGGCCTCCTCGGTTCTCCGTTCGATCGGTTCTCATGGTGACCGCGCTCAGCTTGTGCCCGCTCGCCGCGCCAGGCATCGCACAGGCTGATGATCCGCTCGGCCTCTACATCGGCGCGGGCTATGGTCAGGGGCATATCAAGGCCCAGCTGCAAGGGCTCGGCGCGCTCCTCGGCGAATTTGGCGCGAATCACTCCGCTTACCAGGCGATGTTGGGTATTCGGCCGATCTCATTTCTCGGTGCCGAGATCACGTACGTCGATTTCGGCCAGAGCTCCATCGGCAATCCAACCGGTTACGGTGCATTGCCGCTGCCATCCATACCGTATCCCGCCGCGGTGCAAGTCTCCCAGAAGGGCGAGGCGGCGTATGGGTTGCTCTATCTGCCCGTGCCCATCATCGATGTGTATGTCAAGGCGGGTGTATCTCGGATTTCGACGGATATGAGCGCCACGTATACGGTGACCACGGGAGCTGAGGTGATCGGCCGCAGCATCACCGACACCTCCTTCGCTTACGGCGCCGGCGTGCAATGGAAGCTCGCGCAGTGGGCGGTGCGCGGCGAGTACGAGCGCTTCAGCGCCGCCGGGGCCAATCCCAGTCTGTTCTCCATCGGCATGACCTACTGGATCCCCTTGGGATAAGCGACCCGGGGCGGCTACAATGCGCGCGAGTCCACCGCGATGAGCCACTCGCACGATAAACAACGCTTGCCGTCGGACCCCGCGCTGCGCGTGATGGCGCTCGAGTCGCTTCTGATCGAGAAAGGGCTCGTGGATCGCGAAGCACTCGATGCGCTCGTCGAGACCTACGAGCACAAAGTCGGGCCGCACAACGGCGCCAAAGTGGTGGCGCGGGCCTGGAAGGATGCGGCCTACAAGGCACGCCTGCTGGCCGATGCCACCGCCGCCATCGCCGAGCTCGGCTTCGGCGGCCTGCAGGGCGAGCACATGATCGCGGTCGAGAATACTCCGAGCGTGCACAACATGGTCGTTTGCACTCTTTGCTCGTGCTATCCGTACCCGATCCTCGGGCTGCCGCCGGTCTGGTACAAGTCGGCCCCCTATCGCTCCAGGGCGGTCATCGATCCTCGCGGTGTGTTGCGGGAACTGGGGCTCGAGCTGCCCGAGCGCATGGAAGTCCGCGTCTGGGACAGTACCGCGGAGCTGCGCTATCTGGTCGTGCCTCAAAGACCTGCCGGGACCGAGCAGATGACGGAAGCGCAGCTGGCCTCCATCGTGACCCGCGATACGATGATCGGCGTGGCACTCGTTCAGGCGCCCAAGAACGCCGCGGCTTGCGCGCAGGAGATCGGGTGAACGGTGTGCACGACATGGGCGGCATGGACGGCATGGGCCCCGTGCGGCCGGAATGCGGCGAGCCCGTGTTTCATCATCCTTGGGAAGCCCGGGTGTTTGCCCTGGTGCGCGCGATGGGCGCATTCGGCCGGTGGAATATCGATGCCTCGCGGCATCGACGCGAGCTGATCCCCGCCGCCGAATACCTGCGGATGAGCTATTACGAGAAATGGCTGACCGGTCTGACCGGGCTGTTGTCGAAGCACGGCCTGGCCGGCGAAGAGGAGCTCGCGAGCGGCAAACCAACACCGGGTCTTGCGAAGGAGACTCCAGCCCTCCCCGCGGCAATGGTGGCGGAGTTCATCGCCCGGGGCGCTCCAGCCTCCCGCGGCTCGAGCCGACCACCGCGCTTCCGCCCGGGGCAGCATGTCAGGGCGCGCAATCTCAACCCCGTCGGACACACCCGACTGCCACGGTACGCGCGGGGGAAGGCGGGAACCATCGATCGCGTGCATGGCGTCTTTGTCCTGCCCGACACCAACGCGCACTTTCAGGGCGAGCAACCACAGCATGTCTATTCGGTGCGATTCGAGGCATCCGAGCTCTGGGGCGAGCGAGCCGCACCGCGGGATGCCGTCTACGTCGATCTCTGGGAAGCGTATCTCGATGCCGCCTGAAAGCGGCGCGACTGGCGCAGCGGAGCCTGGCGCGCGCTTTGCCGAGCCCTGGCAGGCGCGCGCTTTCGCGATCGCGATCCTTGCCTCCAGACGGGGCTGCTTCACCTGGGCCGAGTGGACCCGGGCCCTGGGTCGGGAGCTGCAAACAGGTTCAAGCCTCGACCCGCGGAGCGGGGAGGCTCATTATTTCGACTGCGGGTTGCGGGCGCTGCAGCGCCTGCTCATCGGCAAGGGTGCGATCGGAGAAGCCGAGCTGCGCGAGTGCCGAGAGGCGTGGGAGGACGCCTACCGGCGCACGCCTCACGGGGCGCCGGTCAGCCTGCCCGATCCCTGACGAACCGGATGTCGAACGCGGATCGCCACGAGCTGCCGCCGTCCTTGGAGGCGACGGCAGTCTCGCGCACCCCGCTGCCTTGGCGCTGCCAGGTGGCTCGGTACCAAACGCGCTTGCCGTCCTTGCCCAGGTTGTTGCCGGACATGGTCACGCAGCCGCCCAGAATGGCCGTGACCTCATCTCGGGCGACGTAGGGACTGCGAAAGCCACGGCTACCGTCGCAAGAGTCGCAAGCCGTGCCCTCTGCCGAGCTGCGATGGCGCGGGTCATGAGATGAGCCGCATCAATGCACCGGGATGGCTTCGAACGCCACGATCACGTTCGGGTTCGAGGCCAGCGTGGCCTGCCCCGTGATCACGCCCTGATCATTGATGTCCTGGGCAATCGTGAGGGTCAGCGTCGTGCTGCCCGGCACCACCAGGCTGTTGAGGTCCGTCATCCGCCCGTTCTGCCAGATGAAGGCATGATTGGCCCCACTCGAATTGATCTGCGATAAACCGACCACCTGGTCGCGATCATTCACGCCCAGTGCTTCGCTGACCACATTCGGCACGAGAACACCGAGGTCGCAAGTGCTGCCGCCCGGCGCCACCTTGCCATTGCAGTCGAATGGGCGCGACGACCAGAAGAAGGCATGGAAATTCTGGGCGCCGAAATACGGGCCGTCGCCCGGCAGGTCCGAGAATCCGATGACATCCCCGAGATCGTTGACGTCCATGGGCGTATTCCAGTACGTCCCGCCGAGTGTCGGCAGCTCGCGCACTACCCGTCCGTGGTTCCACATCACCATGTGCTCGGCGGTCCCGCCGCCGATGGCACCATCGCAGATACCGGAAATCCCCACGGCCTCGCCCCGCTGATTGATGGCGGTCGCGGCGCCGTCGAAGTCTCCGGGGTAGGGCGGCAACTCGATGGCCCGGTAACGGCTACCGTTGCCATCCGGTACCCACATCACGGCCTCGAACTGCAGCACCTGTCCGGTATCGTTGTACTGATCGCAGGTGGGATCGTGAACGGGGTCCTCGGCCCAGCCGACGATCTCGTCTGCATCATTGACCCCGGTCGCAAAGCCGTTATCGCCACCCAAGGTCGGCAGCCCCGTCATCTTGCCGTCGCGCCAGACGAATCCGCGGCAGACATGATTATCACCGACGAAAAAGACCGCGAGATAACAGCTCCAGGCTTCGCCGTTCGGCTGCAGCGCGTTGGTCTCGGAGATCCCGACGATGACGCCGTGCTCATTGCGGTTGGGCCATGCGACGGAGCTTTGCGGACCGCCGAGCGTTCCCAGGTTCATCGCCGTTCCACCCCTCCAGAGCTCGGCGAGCATCGTGCCGTCCGCTTCGGTCGACCAGCCAGCGATCCAACCGAACTGATTGTCGGTGGTGCCCTGACTCGCAGTGCCGCCTTGCGGATTTCCGAGATTGATGACCCGGTACCTCGGCGGAGCGGATCCTGCCGCATACGCGCTGCAGGTGAGCAGGAGCGACATCGCCGCAGAAACAAGCCCGAATAGTAGTTTGGTTTTCATTGACGGACTCCGATATCAGCCGATGTCAGTGAAATATACGCAGCGCGTTCACGCTTTCTGGCTGGAATCGGACCTCGATGTGATCCCTCACCGGCGCCGGCGCGCGCATCCCGGTAATATCGGCGTGTGGAGCTCGACGAGCAGATCTGCGAGCAGGCGCGCCTCCATCGGGATGCGCGTTTCGATGGCCGCATATTCATCGGGGTCACCTCGACCGGCATTTACTGCCGTCCGATCTGTCCCTCCCCGCATGCCAAGCGCATGCACGTGCGATTCTTTCCTTCCGCGGCGGCCGCTTCCGCCGCCGGCTTCCGACCGTGCCTGCGCTGCCGCCCGGAGGTGGCGCCGGGCACGCCGGCCTGGAACGGCACCTCCACCACCGTCAACCGGGGTCTGCGTCTGATTGCGGAGGGCGCGCTCGATGAGGCCGGAGTCGAGACGCTGGCCTCGCGACTCGGTGTCAGCTCGCGGCATCTTTCGCGGCTCTTCCAACGGCACCTGGGGGCGCTGCCGACCACCGTCGCCCAGACCCGCAGGCTCCATTTCGCCAAGCAGCTCATCAGCGATACCAACCTTTCCATGGCCGAGATCGCGATGGCCTCGGGATTCAGGAGCATCCGGCGCTTCAACGACGTTTTTCGCGAATTCTATGGGCGCCCGCCGTCGGAGCTGCGCCGTCTCGGGGCGCGCGCCGGCGTGGCGGAGGGCGAATATGTTTTCCAACTCGCCTACCGTCCGCCTTACGACTGGAGCATGTTGCTGAGCTTTCTGTCGCCGCGCTCGGTTCCGGGAGTCGAAGTCATACGAGACGGCGTATACCGGCGAACCGTCGCCATCCAGAATCACCACGGACTGCTCGAGGTACGGCCGGCCTCGGCCGCCCACGCCCTGCGGGTGCATATCCGATTTCCGAAGCCCGAGTGTCTGCTGCACGTCATCACGCGCGTGCGCGCCATGTTCGACCTGTCCGCCGACCCGGAGGTGATACGTCGGGTTCTCGGCGCCGATCGGATGCTGGCGCCGCTTCTCGAGCGCCATGCGGGCCTGCGGCTCCCGGGGGCGTGGGACGGCATCGAGCCTGTCGTTCATGCGGTTTTACGCGAGAGATTCCCGCTCGATGAGACGCAGGGTCTGCAAGCGCTGCTCGCCGAGGAGTGCGGGGAGCCGGTATCCTCGCTCGGCGCGGGCGAGCTCTGCCGTACCTTCCCGAGCGCGCGCGTGCTGGCTGAGAGTCGGCTGGACTTCCTCCCGCGATCGACCGCCGGTGTCATCCGCTCCGCCGCGCAGGCCGTGGCCGCGGTGCGGTCGAATTCGCCTCCGGATGAGCTGCTGGTCAGGCTTCGCGCTATCAGGGGAATTGGCGATGGAGTCATGCAATACGTCGCCATGCGTGCGCTCAATGATTCAGATGCGCTGCCTGCCGAACTCGCGGAGCTGCGCAGCGTGCTCCATGCGACCTCGGATTCCGGGGAGTTGTTGCAGCGCGCTGAAGCCTGGAAGCCGTGGCGGGCTTATGCGTCCATCCTCATCCTGGGTGCGGGACGTGTCGCCGGGAAGCCGGCGCGCGCCGCAAGACATCAAGCCGGCTATGCCGGCGCGCCGTGAGGCGGTTGTCCGCCGGGGTCGATTCGCTCCAGCACTCTCACGTCGACTTCGGCGCGGATCTCGAAGCCGAGCGACCCGTAGAGGGAGATGGCGGGCCGGTTGCTGCTCCAGGCGTGAAGGAACGGCCGCTCCCCGCGCGATTCGATGCGGGCCGCGACCGCGGCTGAAAGCTGGCGCGCCAACCCCCGGCCCCGAAAATCCGGGTGAGTACAGACGCCGCTCACCTCCGTATAGCCGGGGAACCGGAAGCGCTCGCCCGCCATTGCCGCGAGCCGTCCTTCGAGCCGGATGCCACGAAAGACTCCCATCGTATGCGTACGAGGCAGGAACGGACCGGGCTCGGTGAGCTTTGCCAAGGCCAACATTTCCGCCGCATCGACGTCCGTCAGCTCCACCACCTCATCGTCCAGCATCGCGGCGGGCATGCGGCGAGTCGCCACCATTTGCACGCCTCTCGCCGCCTTGATGGTCATGAGGCCCGCCGGCACGATGATGTCAGGGACCTGCAGGAGGTATACGCGCTCCCCCGGTTGCACCAGCTCCGTCAGCGCCGTGAGTGCTGCCGGGGTGTCGTCGCAGGCGGATGCGAACAGGTTGACATCGGCCGCGTACTTGCGTGCGAGCGCGCCTCCTACGGATAAGGCGAGGTGCCGCGTGCTCAGGGCCGCCCATACGGGTCGATCAAGCATGGATCGCCAATGCCTTGGAGTCTTGGGGCATCGCGCCTAGTGTACTCGTCTATAATCGGCGCTCGTTCGATCCGGATCTCTCTCCAGGGGGTGCATATGAAAAACGCAGCAACCTCGGGACTTCGGGCGATACTGATAGGCGGTCTGGTCGCGGGAACGCTCGACATCGGCGCCGCCGCCCTGATCAACCGGGTGAGCCCCGTGTTGATCGCTCACTACATTGCCAGCGGCGTTCTCGGCAAGGCTTCGTTCTCCCTCGGGGTCTCGGCGGCGTATCTCGGGCTCGTATTGCAGTGGGCCATGTCGGTGCTGATCGCGACGATCTATTGGGGGGTGACCGCGCGGATTCCGCGGCTTCGCGAGCAATGGTGGCTGGGAGGTCTTCTCGCCGGCGCCGTAATCTTCCTGGTGATGAACTTCATCGTCATGCCGTTCTCCGCCGCGCCGGTCACTTTGCATGAAGTGATTGCGCGTTTCCGCGTGGCAAAGGGAGCCGAGAATCTGTCGGCGATGCTCGTGTTCGGCCTGATCGTCGCGTACTGCGCCCGCCATTTCGGGCAGCGGCACGGCGAGGCGATCCGTGTGGAGATTCAGTCGATGCCGAATCCGAAGCGCCCATGACCGTTGCGGCGTTCGCGGGCTCCTACGGTTGAGCCAGACCGCAGCCGCAGCCGCGCGCGAGTTGTAGAATGCGCGGGGCGGCGAGCCCGCCATAGTGCTGGTCGATGGCCAGCAAAAGCCTGCGGGCGCCCGCGTGCCGGCCTTTGGATATCAGCGCCTGCGCGTGGGCGAGCTGGTCGTCGAGCTCCGTCCGCAGGTGCGAGCGGCAGGCCTGAAGCCGCGCCGGATCGGAACGCTCGGGGTGCAGCAGTTGCGCGAGCGCCTGCCCGAACGCTTCCGGGCTCATGAGCTCGTGACCCGCATCGTGCGTCTCCTGAGTGGCGATGTCGAGCACGCAGTGCTCGCGCATCGAGTGCTCGCTGCTCGCGTCACTGCCGAGATTCGCGGTGTCGAGCTCTCCGGTAACGTAGACGAGACGGGTGGAGCGTTGAAAGCGCAGGAACAGGTCCCGGGACGGCAAGGTATCGGGACCGCCCCATGGATCGGCGACGCCCAATGGGTCGGCGCCGGCATTGAGCAGGGCGCCATGAAAGATGTCGGGAAACCCCAGGGCGATGCGCAGTGCCACGCGCGACCCACCCGAGAATCCTCCGATGTAGATGCGGTTGCGATCGACCGGGTATTCGCGAGCGATGTTTGCTTCGGCGGCGAGCGCGAGCGGCACGCGGCGGCTCAACACGGCCTGCGCGTTCCCGGCGTGCGCGGGAGTCACGAAGATGACGCCGTAGCGATCCAGTTGCAGGCTCCAGTCAAACGGTATCGACGCCTGCTCCCAGGGTGGAACGAACACGAGCAGCGCGTAGCCGTTCGGCGGCGGCGCCGCGGATGGAACGTACACGAGGAATCGTTCCTTCGTGAGGTCGAGCGGGTAGGGGCTCAGCGTTTTGTGGGTGCGAGCGAGAATCTCCCGAACGGATTCCTGCGCGAGGGGACTCAGGAGCCGGCGCACGATCTTCGCGTTGCTGAAAAGAGGCGAGTACCGGGTGAGCACGACCTGCTGGGACGTGCCACGGACGCCCGTGGCCCAGCGCCCGCCGCTGAGCGGCTCGCCTCGAGAGACGGCATGACTGAGCGTGAGCGCTGCGATGGCCGGGGCGAGGACGAGCGCGATCGCGCCCGTCACGCGCAGCGGTGCGCCTCCGGTTGCGAGCTGATGGCTCACGGCGGCCTACATCGGTCCTCTATCCCTCGCCGCGCAGCGTAGCGTCTTGAGCCATCGATGGGTTCGTCGCGGATCGAAATGTCAATTCCACGGCCAGGGCTTGAGCTCGAAGTGCGCCGGTGGGCTGTCGCCGGCGAGATAGCGCACGAAGTAGTCCCACCGCCGTCGGGTGATATACGGAGTCGCGTAGCCGTAGGCGTGGCGCGCGTTGGGAATCGCGATCATGTCGAAGTTCCGGTTCGCCTGGATGAGCGCTCGCACCACGAGCAGCGTGCTCTGCGGCGGCACGTTGTCGTCCATGGTGCCGTAGGTGAGCATCAGATGTCCCGCCAGATGCGCGGCCAGGAGCTCGTTGGCCTGATTGTCGTAATTGCTCGTTCCGTTCGCATTGCGCTTGAGCAGCCCCTGGTACATCTCGCCCCAGGGGTTCTCGTAGTTGCGATTGTCGTGATTGCCGCTCTCGGCCCAGCCGACCTTGAAGAAGCCGGGATAGCGGAACATCGCATCCGCCGTGGCATTGCCGCCGCCTGAGTGGCCCCAGATACCGACCCGCGTGAGATCGATCCAGCGGTGACTCGCGCCGAGCTCCTGTAGCGCCGCGACCTGATCGGGCAGGGTGTTATCGCCCATATTGGCATACCAGAGCCGCTGGAAGCGCGCCGAGCGGTAGGGCGTGCCCATGCCGTCGATGGCGACTACGATGAAGCCGAGCTCGGCGAGCGACTGACTGTCGTAACGCGAGGGCTCGAAGTCGAACTTTGACACCGAGCCGATCTGCGGACCGGGGTAGACGTAGTCGATGATCGGATACCGCTTGGCGGGATCGAAGCCCGTCGGCTTGAAGAGAAGCCCATAAAGGTCGGTCTTGTGATCGCGCGCCTTGACGACGATGAGCTGCGGGGGTTGCCAGCCGCTCGCCTTCAGGCGCGAGATGTCGGCGCGCGCGACCGTGGCCAGAGCGCGGCCATCGCTCCCATCCCGCAGCGTCGTAACGGGAGGATCGCTCGGAGTGGAGCAGCTGTCGACGAAGTAGCGGGCATCCGAAGACATGCTGATGGCGTGGTCGCAAGGCCGAGGCGTCAGCAGCGTGGCTCTGCCCCCGTCGAGACTCGCCTTCCAGAGCTGTTGGTAATACGGGTTGACGCCCGATGTACGACCCACGGCGCGGAACCACACGGTGCGCGTCTTCGGATCGACGTTGAGAACCTCGGTCACATCGCCGCGGCCCGTGGTGACGGCATGCTCGAGTTTGCCGGTCTTGAGACTGTAGAGGTAGAGATTGCCCCAGTTGTTGCGCTCGCTGTACCAGAGTGCTTCGTCGGAGGCGGGAAGATAACGCCAACTCACCGCATCGATCCCGCTGCGGTAATAAGTGGCGACGCTCTCCTCGAACACCGTGCGTACCTCACCGGTGCGTGCATCGGCAATCCGAAACCATTCATGCCGCCGGTCACGCGAGGTGCTCACCAGCGCCAGCGTCTTGCCGTCGGGGGCCCACTGCACATCGTCCCAGTGGCCGTCACCTTTGCAGCTGATGTCATCGCACAGGCTCGACAGCCGCTGCTGCGCCGGCAGGCGCAGCCGCACCACCTTGCGGCTCGCGACGTCGATCACGAGCGGCTCGATCATGAGGACGTGCGCATCTCCGGGCACGGGGTATTTCCATCGCTTGAGCGTCGGGTGTCCGACGTGGGTGCTCACCAGGTACATCTCGCCCGCCCGGCGCTGATCCTGCTGATAAGTCGCGATCTCGGTCGAGTCCGGTGACCAGTCGAGCACCGGGCGCTTCGATTGCCGCCATCCCGCGTTGTCGGTGGCGTAGCCGAAGTCCCGTTTCCCATCGAAGGTGAGCTGAGTCTCTTGGCCGCTCGCCGTGTCCCTTACCCAGAGATTCCAGTGGCGGATGAAGGCCTGGAGCTTTCCATCGGGCGAGACGATGCCCGGCGCCTGGTCCGTCTCGAGGCAATGAGCGCTGGCGGCGAGGTCGCACCGGTAGCGCTTCCCCTCGCGAGTGATCTCGTACCGCTCGCGACCTTCGATTTGAACGGCGCTGACCGAGAGTTTGGCCGCCGCGACCGGTTTGCCGAGGATCTGGCCGAGCGCGACGGCGAGCTTCTCCTGATCGAAGAGCGGAGCGATCGTCGAGGTGGCTGCGCTCATCACCCGGTAGTGATCGCCGCCGGAATCATGGTCGATGTACCAGAAGCGCCGATCATCGAGCCAGTGCACGCGCTGCACGTCATGGTCGACGAGCGGCTCGGTGTCGTAGGGCATGAAGCGCGCGGCCCGCGCATAGTCCTCTGCGCTCAAATGACGGCCCTGACCCATGGCCGTGCCGGAGAGCAGCAGCGCCAGCACGGCCGCCACCGCGCTCCTCTTCCGAAAGCTACCGAACCTGTTGCGGGACATGCGCTCTCCCCCGGTAAGCGAGCGCACAAGGCTACACCCTGTGATCGGCCGATGCGCAGGGCGGGATCAGTGCCTGGTGACGCTCGCCTGGATGATGGACTTAAGAGCGCTCACCATCGCGGGGATCTCCCGCACATCGATGTTGGCGTAGTTCATTATGAGCCCGCCTCGTGGGGGTGGGTTCGCGTGGCATCGCGACAACGGGAAGACCGCGATGGTCATGCGGGGAGCCCTGTTGGCGATGTCGACGTCATCGACGCCGGGCGGCAGCAGTGCGAGTAGAGACAGGCCGGCCTCGTCCCCCACGACCTCCAGAATCCCTTGCGCGCGCATGCGGATCCCCTCGGCGAGCAGCCTGCGTCGCTCCTGGTAGACCGCGCGCATTCTCCTGATGTGTCGTGAGAAGTGACCTTCCCGAATGAAATCGGTCATGGCCATCTGATAGAGCACGGATGTAGAGAGGGTGTCGGTTGCGGTCCTGATATCAAGAAAGCTCCCTATGAGGTCGGGCGGAATGACGGCAAATCCGAGCCTCAGCGCCGGAAACATCACCTTGGTGAGCGTCCCCACATAGATGACTCGCCCGTCGGTATCGAGTCCCTGCAGCGAAGCGAGCGGGTTGCCGCTGAACCTGAACTCACTGTCGTAATCGTCCTCGACGATCCATGAGCCGTTGCGCTCGGCCCAGCTCAGAAGCTCGATCCGCCGCGCGGCACTCATCGTGACGCTCATCGGGTACTGGCGCGCCGGTGTCACGTAGGCGGCGCGCGCACGATTGGCGTTGCGAACACCGTATGCGACATCGAGCCCTTGGCCGTCGATCGGCACCGGTACGAGCCGCGCGCCTGCGGCTTTCAGCGCCTGATGCGTTCCGGGATAGCCGGGCTCTTCGATCCAGGCCTGATCCTCGGGGTCCAGCAGTGCGAGTGCCGAAATCTGCAGGCTCTGCTGCGCACCCGTGGTCACCAGAATCTGCGATGGATGGCAGTTCACTGCGCGAAACGCCCCGAGATACTCGGCAAGAGCCTCGCGAAACGGCCAATGGCCCATCGGCTCGCCGTAGCCCATGACGTCGGTCGACATCTTGCGGATGTGCCGCGTAACGAGCTTCGACCATAGCTCGATCGGGAAGTGTTCCAGATCGGTGCAGGCGCGGCATTCCCGCAGCCAGATTTGCGCAGGTCCATGCATTCCCGCCGCGCGTCTCGAAACCGTCCGTCGTCCTCTGGGCTGCGGCTCGCTCGCCGCCGGAAGGTCTTCTCTCTCCGGCCGCGGAAACGCATCCGGAATCGATTGCGACACGCAGGTGCCCGCGCCGCCGAAGGGCTCGAAATAGCCCTCCGCGACCAGCAACTCGTAGGCGCTCAGAACCGGAATTCGTGAGATCCGCAGCTCCCTGGCCAGGGCGCGGGTCGAGGGTACCCGCTGGCCGGGTTGCAGTTGTCCGGCGCGGATCGCCCGCTGGAACCACAGGGATATCTGTCGATACAGCGGAGTGCGGCTTGCGAAATCAAGCGCCATGGGTGGGATGAAGCTCGCGTGCAGCCGATTCACGGGGAATCTTTCTGGCCGGATACTCATACCCAGCCACCGCGTAGCGCACTCGGTGGCCGCGACTCCCAGCGCGCCCAGACACGACGCAGCTGGCGCGCCGAGTGAAATCCGGCCTTGAGCGCCACCTGCTCGAAATCCAACTGGCTCTGCGTGACGAGCTCGCGGGCGAACGAGAAGCGGATCAGCTGCACGTAATCGAGCGGCGAGCACTTGGCGTGCTCGGCGAACAGGCGCGCGAGATTGCGCGGGCTGGTGCAGGCGACATCGGACAATCGGCTCGCCGACCAGGGCGCGGTGGGATTTCGGATCACGGCATCCTGCACGCGATGCAGCGCAGGGTGAATGTGGTTGCGATGCATGAGCCAGGGAGAGAGCGCCGGGTCGGTACCCGATCGCCTGAGATAAACCACGAGGTCACGCGCCACTTCCACGGCGACCCGCGATCCGAGCTCTCGGCCGATCACGTACAGCGCAAGATCGACGCCGGCCGCGACCCCGGCACACGTCAACATCGGTCCGTCGGCGACGAAGATGCGATTGTCGTGCACCTGTGCGCGAGGCTCGATGCGCCGCAGCTCCTCGGCATGCTCGGGGTGAGTGGTGCATTCGCGCCCGGCGAGCATGCCGGCCTTCGCCGCAATCAGGCAGCCGGCGCCAACGCACATGAGCTGGGCTCGCGCGGCCGTGCCGCCGGCCAGCCACTCGATGAGTCGCAGGTTCGCACGATCCTGGAAATCGAGGGGTCCGCTCAATCCCGGGATGACGATGATCGCCTCGTCGGCCAGCGCCTTCGGCAGCGGCTCGAGCTCCCCGAGCCTGAGACCGCTCGCGGTCTCGAGCGTGTGCAGCGGCGAGGCGAAGCGCAGCCGATAGCTTCCGGGAACCCGCCGCGAAGCGCTGCGAAACACCTCCGAAGGCGCTGCCGCATCGAGCAGGATGGCACGGGGCAGAAGGGCAAAGACGATCTCTTTCACATCGCGAGGGTCAAAGATGCCGGCCGAGGGCCGCGACAAACGGCCCGCGCCGGATGACGAACTGCCCGGATGCTACCCCCAAAGTGGGTCCCAGCATTGGTCCACTTTAAGCCTCACGCCTGGGCCATTATGCGGTCACGCAAGGCGCGGCGCGGGTCCTACAATGTCGAGGCGCCGCTCATCGGCGCAACCGCTCGCCAGGAACCGTGTCCCGCAAGATTTCCGCCGTGTCCGTCGCCGCTTTGCTGTTGCTGATCGCCGCGGGCGCCGGTGCTCGGACCCCGGGTGCTCGGCAACCCACGCAAGGCATGGCACGGCCGGTGTCGAGGTTCTGGGCCCGGCGGATAACCGGATACCTCAGGACCACCGATGGGGTGCCGCTGCACTACTCGGTGCTGCTGCCCGCAAAAACCGGTCGTTTTCCGGTCGCCCTCATCGACAGTGGTTACGACACCGGTTCGATTGGCGGAGCCGCGTATCTTCGCGGCAGTGTCGCCTTCTCCGCGAGTCTCGATCGAGCCCTGATCGAGCACGGCTATGCGGTCATGGGCGTCAATGCGAGGGCGACCGGATGCTCTGGAGGCAATCACTTCACGTTCCTGGGGCCGACGTACGGACTTGACGGCCGGGATGCGGTCGAATTCGCCGCCAAGCAACCCTGGTCCGATGGAAGAGTGGGAATGTACGGATGGTCGTGGGCTGGCATGTCGCAGCTTGCGAGCGCCGCGGATCGGCCGCCCCACCTGAAGGCGATTGCGCCCGGCATGGTGCTCGGGGATTTCCGCCTCGACAATGCCGCGCCCGGCGGGGTCTCGCAGTACTACATGGCGTGGGCGTGGCGCAGGGCCCTGCACCGGAGTTGGGAGGCTGCCCGAGAGAGCGCGCAAGCCGAGCACGACCTCAGGTGTCTGCGGCATCTCAAACGCAATTATCGCCTGGAGGCGCAGAACTCGGTGCCTGATAACCTGCTCAGACACCCGCTGCGCGATGCCTGGACCGAGAGGCAGCGCCTGAGCGCGCGCACTCACCTGATTTCGGTCCCCGTTCTGTCGATGGAGAGCTTCCAGGATCAGGCCGTCAGTTCGCGCGAGGGCTACTATCAGGAGACCTTGGATCCCGAGCGGACCTGGATGCTGCAGACCAACGGTCCGCATGATCTGTACGAGTCGCTGCGGTTCCGTCCCGTGTTGGTCGCATTCCTCGACCGGTTCGTGAAGGGCGTACGCAACGGGTTTGAAATGCGCCCCCATTTGACCGTATGGATGGACACGCGAAGCGGCGGCCGGGGGCCTGACGGATACCTGGAAGCCGCGACTCCCCGATGGGAGTTCACCTCCTCGCGACTGCTTCCGGTAGTCAAGCCGTTAGCGCTCGCGCTGACACGCGGCGGACGGCTGGTGAGCGAGGCGTACGGCAGCGGCGAGCCCGATACCTACCTCTACCCGGTGCCGGGACCGGCTGTCGATGAGGATTCCGATCACCCCGCCTGGGGGGCGCTGGCGCCGGACTGGCGCCAGGGGTCTTTGGCTTACACGAGCGCGCCGCTCGAGCGCGCCATCCTGGCCTACGGCTCGGCGAGTGTGGATCTGTGGCTGTCCTCGAACATGCCTGATACCGATCTTCAAGTCACGCTTACCGAGGTACGTCCCGACGGTCAGGAGATGTACCTGCAGCGCGGGTGGCTGCGCTTATCGGATCGCGCCCTGGATGAGGCACGCTCCGCTGCGGTGCGGCCGGTACTTTGGGATCGGCCACGGAGCATTCAGGTGCTGGATGCCGGGGTGCCGGTCCTCGCCCGAGTCGAGATCAACAAATTTGCGGCCCTACTACGCCGGGGCTCGCGCATACGAGTTTGGATCGATGCCCCGAGCCCCACGGGTTTCTACCGATTCGACGAGGTCTCGCTTGCGGCCAAGAACGAGATCTGGCACGACAAGGCTCACCCGTCGCGAGTCGTGATCGGTGAGCTCGAGCGCCCGAAACTCAAGGTGCCGCAAGAGGCGGCTCCGTGCGGTACGAGCATGATGGAGCCTTGTCGCCGCGACCCGTTGGTCGACTCGCCGACGCTCCGCATGAATCGACATGCCGCGAGACTTCGATCGAGGTCGAATCGCACGCCGTCGTAACTCATTATGATCTCAGGCTCACGGATCGGGATTGTTCAATGCCGGTTGAAACGTAGTCGTTTGCACAAGCCCGTGAGTTGTGCTCAGATGCTTGACATGCGTGCCGCACTGCGCATCCTGTGCATGCAGTGTGTGCTCCTCGCGGGCACCACTTTGGCGGCAGATGTTGCTCTTGGCGCGGCCGCGCAAACCGCACCCCCAGTCGCGCCGGCGTCGACGACCCTTCACTCGACCCGAGCGCCGGTCGGCTCCTCGCCCGTCGCCTCCGCAGACCAGCCAACCGCGGCCGAGGCGGGGCTTCCCTCGCCGCCGGGAACGCGCGCTGGCGCGCCGCTTGCGCCCGGGGAGCTGCTGTTCGCCTCCCCGACGACGCTGGATCACCTCGGGCGCGTGGTGGCGGCCGTGATGGTCGACGGCAAAGGTCCGTTCAGGTTCGTCGTGGACACCGGTGCCAACCACTCGACCATCTCACCTCAGCTCGCGGCGCTGCTCGGACTCTCGCCCTCGCTCGCGCAACCGATCCGCATCACGGGGATCACCGGCTCCGCCCAGTTTGCCTCGGTGCTGGTAGAAATGTTGAAAGCGGGCGATCTCGAGATTGCGGGCACGCGCTTTCCGGTGATCTGGTCACCGGTCATGGCGGGAGCCGCCGGCATCCTGGGCGCCGCGGGCCTGCAGGACGACAGGCTGCTCGTTGACTTCGACCATGACCAGGTGCTCATCACGCGCTCGCACGGCGACTCGTTCCCCTGGGGGTTCACGCGCGTCTGGGCGACACGGCTCCCGGGAGGCCTGCTCAGCGTACCCGGTCACGTCGGCGATGTGCCCGTCCAGGCAATCATCGACACCGGCTCCCAGCATACGCTCGGGAACATGGCGCTTTACCGCGAGCTCTTCGAGCAGGAGCAGGGCAAGGGCAAGTACTTCGATACGGATGTCTACGGGGCGACCAAGCAGGTCGGCATGGGGAAGCTCCAGATCGCGCCGACCCTCGACCTGGGAGCCATCAAGATCGATGGTATCGCGCTCGTCTTCGGCGATTTTCACATCTTCAGAGCCTGGGATCTGACCCGCGAGCCCACGATCATTCTCGGCATGGACGTGCTCGGCACCGTCAGGGCGTTCGCGGTCGATTTTCGTTACGGCGAGATCGGCGTCGAAGCCCGCAGCGAATACCAGGCCGCAAAGACGCTCGGCTGCCGGTTCGGTTCAGCTTCGCCGACTTTTGGCTGCGGAGACTAGTAAGCAGCCGTTATAATCGCGGCATGTTCCTGCAGCTCGATGATCTTCTGACTCAGGCGGAGGTCGAAAGCCTCGCCGAGCTCGCGCAGCGCACGAAGTTCATCCCCGGCCGGCTCTCCAACCCGCACAATACCACCAAGAACAACGTGATCCAGGACCCCGCCGATCCGGCGGGCAAGCAGGCCTCGCAGATTGCGCTCACCGCCATTCAGCGCAGCGAGCAGGCACGGAACTTCATCCTGCCGCGGCGTATCGCCATACCCACGTATCTGAGATACGGCGAAGGCATGACCTACGGCGCGCACGTGGATGCCGCCTTCATGAGCCTAGGCGGCCAACTGCTGCGCTCGGATGTCTCCTGCACGATCTTCGTGAGCGGCCCCGAGGCCTACCAGGGCGGGGAGCTCACGATCTATCTCGGCACCGAGGCGATCCGGGTGCGAGGCAAGCCGGGAAGCGCGGTGTTCTATCCCTCGACCACGCTGCATGAGGTCACGGCGGTCACCTCCGGCGAGCGCCTGGTGATGATCACTTTCATCGAGAGTCAGATCCCCGATCAGGTGCAGCGGGATCTGCTCTACACGCTCAACGAGGTGCGGGCGCTCGAGGGCTTGAAGATGGACTGGAGCAATCGCATGAGCCTCGAGTACGTCATCTCGAATCTCCTGCGGATGTGGTGCCGTTAGCGAGAGCTCTCAAATGGAGCGTGATCCGGCGGCTGACAGGGAGAGGCTGCGGTCCATTCAAAGACTTGCCCAGTCCGGGCAACACGCGGAGGCCGCGGCGCTCGCGCACGCGGCGCGTGCGGCGGGGCTCGAGCATCCGCTGCTCTACAACGTGCTGGCGCTCGAACTGGAAAGCGAGGGACGCCTGAGCGAGGCCGAGGCACTGCTTCAGCATGCGGTGCGGCTCGCACCCGGTGATATGGCTTCGCGCAATGCGCTCGGCCTTTGTTTGTTGCGACTCGAGCGCCCCGAGGAGGCGCTGGCGCAATTCGAGTCGGCGCTGGCCATAGAATCCAGACTGCCGTTCATTCACGCCAACCGCGGTGCCGCACTCTTCGCCTTGCGCCGAGTCGGCGAGGCGCAGGCGAGCTTCGAGCGCGCCCTGGCTCTCGATGAGCGTCAGGCGGTCGCGCTCGCCGGTCTCGCCAACATCGCAAGCGGCCGGGGCGCATACCCTGAGGCCAGAGCTCGGGCGGAGAAGGCGCTGCAGCTGATGCCGGGGTACCCCGAGGCGGTTCTGAGCCTCATCGCCGCCGAGCTCGGGGAGCGAAAGCCGTCGCTTGCGGAAGCGCGCGCTCGTGAGCTGCTTTCGCGCGAGGATCTGCATCCTCTCTCGCGAGCCTACGCCGCGGGGCACCTGGGCGATGCGCTCGATGCGCAGGATCGGACCGCCGAGGCGTTCTCGGGCTACTCACTCTGTAACAGGATCCTGCGGGAGACTCACGGCCCGCGCTTCGAGTCAGGACCGCGGGCGCTCCCATACGCGCAAAGGCTTCTCGAGTTTCTGCGGCGCGCCGACGCAGACGCGTGGCGCGCCGCACCGCCCCCGTCGGCCTTGCGCGATCCGGTGACTGGACATGTCTTCATCCTCGGCTTTCCGCGCTCGGGCACCACTTTGCTGGAGGTGGCGCTCGAAGGACATCCACGGGTCGTGAGCCTGGAGGAAAGCGAATCCCTGATCGACGGTATCCAGGAATTCATGCAGCAGCCGGAGGATCTCGATCGGTTGCTGCGCGCGCCGCCGGCAACGCTCGATGCATTGCGCGAATCCTACTGGCGCCGAGTCGCGCAGAACGGAGTCGATGTCCGGGGCAAGGTATTCGTGGATAAGAATCCCCTCGATTCACTCAAGCTGCCGCTCATCGCGAGACTCTTCCCCGAGGCCAGGATCCTCATCGCCCGCCGGGATCCCCGCGATGTCGTGCTGAGCTGCTTCCGGCATCGGTTTCGCATGAGCGCGCCGATGTATGAGCTCCTCACCCTGGAGGGCACGGCGGCCTACTACGATGCCGTCATGCGCGTGCTTCACGAATGCATTCGGGTTCTGCCGCTCGAGACCTGTCTCGTCCGGCACGAGGACGTGGTGAGCGCCTTCACGCGCGAGATGCACCGCATCTGCGAGTTTCTACGGCTCGAATGGGTGCCGGCGATGGCGGAGTTCGCCTCACGGGTCCAACATCGCGCGATTCTGACGCCGAGCGCCGCGCAACTCGCGCGCGGACTCAACGCCTCGGGAGTCGGGCACTGGCGGCGCTACGAGACTCAGCTCGCGCCCGTGCTACCACCGCTCGCTGCGTGGGCCAGCCATTTCCAGTGCGATGCGTGAGTCGAATCGAGGATCGGCCGCCGCGGTATCAGTTACGGGGGCGTAGCCACGCCGTTGTACGCGTGTTGCATTGATTCGCGCTGCTTCTGCTCGGCCAGCATCATCTGCTCGACCGCAACCTTATCGATGCAGGTCCGTTCCGGAAAGCGGGAGCCCAGGGGCGCTTCATCCCTACAGTAGAGCACCCGACCACTGCGAACTTCCGGCCTCCAGCCGTCGTCTTGAGCCCTCTTGGTAAAATCCGCTGTTGCGACCAGCTTCGATGCGGATTCCGGCGATCCGGCGCTCGTGGCGGCGGGCGTTGCTTGTGGTGAGGTGGCCTGCGGGGTACTGGCGCAGCCGGCGAGGATGGCCGCGACGGCTGCCAGGGACAGATAGCAAAGCAGGCCGGAAATTCGCCGTGAAGCGGGCATTGGGTTCTCCTTATGATCTCCCTCGAAGTAGGATAACCCACGGGATAGTCCCATGCATACCTTGCTCCTCAGAAGCCGATGAGACCGGATCCGGCGGCCCACGAGGCCGCAATGAGCGCCATTGCGACTGACATAAAAGCGGGCAGACACGACGAGGCGATCGTGCGGGCCCGCTCGGCCCTCGAGGCGGGGCTGGCGCATCCGTTGGTGCTCAATCTCGCGGCGCTCGGGCTCGAGCGGGAAGGGCGGGACGAGGAGGCCGAGCGGCTGTTGCGCAAGGCGGTGCGGCTGGCCCCGAGGGATACCGCCTGCCGCAATGCCCTCGGGTTATGTCTCCTCAAGCTCGGACGGCCGCGGCAGGCGCTCGAGGAATTCGATCGGGTGCTCGCGCAGCAACCGGCGCTCGCATTCGCTCACGTCAACCGCGGCAATGCGCTCATTGCCGTGCGGGAGGCGAACGCTGCGAAGGACTGCTACGCGCGCGCCCTGGCGCACGATCCGAATCACCCGATGGCCCTGGCGGCGCTGGCCGGCCTCGCCGCAGGTCGCGGCGGTTACGCGGAGGCGCGCGTGCTCGCCGAAAAGGCGTTGGCCGCGGCACCCGAGCTCACGGAAGCGCAGATGAGTCTCGCGGCGGCCGAATACGGTGACGGAGAGCTCGGGCGCGCCGAGACCCGGCTGCGGGCGGTCTTGAGCAAAGAGCGCCTGACGGAGGCGGATGAGGTGCACGCGCGGGGGTTCCTCGGCCACGTTCTCGACTCCGCCGGTCGCTACGACGACGCGTTCGAGGCATATACCGCCTGCAACGAAGCGCTGCGTCGCCGGCATGCCGGCCGCTTCCCGAGCGCGTTGCAATACGCGCGCGAGTTGCGCACCTGGGTGGAGCACAGCGGCGCGCGCGATGACAGGTGGCGCCGGGCGGCCGGCGCGCGGCAGTCGGGGCCCGCTCGCCATGTTTTCGTGCTCGGATTCCCGAGATCAGGCGCCACCCTGATCGATGTGGTCCTGGAGGGGCACCCCGAGGTCGCATGCGTGGATGGGACGGAGCTGCTGCTCGAGTCCGTACAGGCGTTCATGGGCCGGCCGGAGGATCTCGAGCGGTTGATTGCCGCCCCGCGCGCGACTCTCGAGCAGTGCCGCGCGGCTTACTGGCGCCGTGTCGAGGCGGCGGGAGTCGACGCTCGGGGAAGGATCGTGGTGGATACCTGCGCGCTCAACAGTCTCAAGCTCCCGCTCATCGCGCGGCTCTTTCCCGGGGCCAAAGTTCTCTTCGCCTGCCGTGACCCGCGCGATCTCATCGTCAGCTGCTTTCGGTACCGCTTCGCCATGAGTGCGCCGACTTACGAGCTCCTGAGCCTCGAAGGCGCTGCCACCTACTACGTCACGGCCACCGACCTTTTCCTTCGGCTCACGAATCTACTGGGACTCGATGTATGTCTGGTGCGCCACGAGGACATGGTGAGCGCGTTCGCGCGCGAGATGACGCGCATCTGCGAGTTTCTCGGGATCGGCTGGCATCCGGCGATGGGCGACTTCGCGCTGCGCAGCCGTGAGCGGGGCGAGCCGCTTCCGAGCATGTCGCAGCTCGTGCGCAGCCTCGGCACCGAGGGGCTCGGAGGATGGCTTCACTATCGGCCATACCTCGAAACCGTCCTTCCGATGCTCGAGCCGTGGGTGAAGCGCTTCTACTACGGCTGACGGCGCTCACTGCCCGCCGGGCGCATCCGGCAAGGTGAACCAGCAGTTGAACGCGATCGTGATCCGCTCACCCTCACCCTCGAACGGCTTGACATCGTGCAGCACCCACGAGGGAAAGATCACGAGCTGTCCGGCCTCGAGGCTGAAGTTGGCGACGTGGTGCCCGTAGGGAAGCTGCATGCGCGCAATCCCGGCATCCATGTGCATGGCATTCATGATCGTCGGATTGACGAACGAGAGCGCACCACTCATTTTCCTGTCCGGATCGTGCCGGCCGGGATCGACGCAGTAGACCCCGCTCCAGGAGGCGTTGGGGTGATTGTGCAGTCCGAAATAGCCCCCTCGCCGGGTCACGTGAAACCAGCAGTCGTTGTAGATCTGCAGCCGCTCCAGAGTCGGCAGGTCGTAGCCGTTGAGCCTCCCGATGACGGCCAGCAGCTGATCCCAGCAGAAGCGCTTCAGCTCCTGGATGGCGGGATCGGCCTCGCGAAAGAGATTGAAGTGGCTCTCGAAGAGCGCGTCATTGCGGTAGGTGAGGGGCCGCGGGTTGGCGGCGGCCCCGGTCTTCTCCAGCGCGAGCACACAGGCGCGCAACGCGGCGTTGAGTCGCGGCGCCTCCGGATGGCGGCTGAACGCGAACGGCACCGCGAACATGTTCGTCAGATCGAGTGGCATTGGCGCCTCCTCAAGGCGCGCTCGAGGGCGGCCCGGGGGATTCTAGCCTCGCGCACTGTCGCCTGCGCGCCTGGCGCTATACTTGTGCGATGAACGTCAGATCGGCCGAGGCGATAGCCGCCGACGAGGAGCGGGTGAGCTCGCTCATGGCGAGCGTCGAGCGCCTGGTCGCGGAGCGGCGCGAGACCGAAGCGGCAGCGCTCTGGAACCAGGCCGCGGCCCTCATGCCCGAGCACCCGCGGGTGCTGCATGAGCGGGCGCGCCGGTTGGCCTTGGGCGGTGATCCGGCGGGGGCGCGGGCCCTCCTCGAGCGGGTGGTCGCGGCATCGCCGCGCAACATTCCTTTCCTCCTCAGTCTCGCGGCCGTGCTGCGCGCGCTCGGTGAGCGCGACGAGGAGCTGAAGGTCCTCGAGAGCGCTCTCGCCGTGGAGCCCCGGCACCTGATCGTGCTCTTGCAGAAAGGCGCGCTGCTCGAGCTCATGGGCAAGCCGCGCGCAGCGGCCGCGATCTACAGGCGCGCCCTCGAGGTATTGACGCCGGGGGCGCGGCTGCAGGGCCCCGTGATCGCGCACGTGGCACATGCGCGCGAGCAAGTTGCGCGCAACGCCAGCCAGCTCGCCGTACTTCTCGAGCAGCGTCTCGACCCATTGCGAGGCCAGGGCTCGCCCGCGACGCTGTTGCGGGTCGAGCGAGCGCTGGCCCGAATGCTCGGACGCAAGGCAATTTATGCTCCTCAGCCGACTTTGATGTATTTCCCGTTCCTCGCGAACTATGAGTTTCATCCACGGGGAGATTTCCCCTGGCTCGAAGGCCTCGAGGCCGCATCAGCGGCGATTCGCGAGGAGGTGCTCGCGGTCCTCGCCGCCGACCGCGAGGGGCTGACACCCTACATCGCCTATCCCCAAGGTCTGCCGCTCGATCAGTGGCGCGAGCTCAACCACTCCCGGCGCTGGAGCGCATATTTCCTCTGGAAGGACGGTGCGTGCGAAGAGGAGCACTGCCGGCGCTGTCCCGCGACCGCGGCCGCTCTCGCGCAGACTCCCCAGGTGGATATCCCGGGTCGAGGACCGACGGCGTTCTTCTCGATCCTCGATGCCCACACGCACATCCCGCCGCATACGGGCTCGACGAATGCGCGGCTCACCGTGCATCTGCCGCTCATCCTTCCTGGTGCCTGCCGCTTTCGGGTGGGCGGCGAAACCCGCGAGTGGCGGCCCGGCGAGGCGTGGGTGTTCGATGATACGATCGAGCATGAGGCGTGGAACGATGCCGACGCACCGCGTGCCATCCTCATCTTCGATGTCTGGAATCCGCAGCTCACGGCGCTCGAGCGCGACCTCGTGCGCGAGGCCTTCGTGATCTTCGCCGAGTACAACCGGCCCGAGGGCGCTGTGCGCGCCGCCGCCGCGCCCGGAGTGGAGGTCTGTTGACATCCTCTCCGCCCCTTAAGGACCGGAGATTCCCTCCGCAGGGGTTCGATGTCCCGAACCGAAACCGGAGCGAGCGAGAAGGTTCAGCGCCGCATTCACATCACGATCATGCGTCACTTCACACTCACTGCACGTCCAGCTTCTGATTCC
>JBAUOO010000201.1:0-20535 GCA_049579785.1 Steroidobacteraceae bacterium | reverse complement strand
AACTGACAGGCATCTACTGCGGAGGTCTTCCTCCAAACAGCGCTCGGGGTGGACTACTTCTGGCAAGCAAAGCCGGGCTCATTCTCGATAGCGCCTCAGTTCCGCCCGGCGCGCAGCGGAACACGCTGCCGCTCAGTTATGTTCTCGCCCAGGCTTTTCTTAACATGTACCGCTGGGTGAACGACGGCATTGCTCCACCGCGCACTCCATTCATCGCGACACTTGCGAACGGGAACCCAAAGCTCGATCGCAATGGGAACGCCCTTGGCGGATTGCGCCTGCCGGAACTGATGGTGCCGGCGGCGACCTACGGTATCGCGCCTGGGGCATGCTTTTTACTGGGCTATAAGGTGCCGTTCCGCACCATGAAGATGAAGGCCATTTACGGTACGAAGGGCGCATACGTCGCCGACCTCGAGCGTGCGGCCCGTGAGGATGTTGCGCGTCGGTTGATCTCGAGAGCGGCGGCCCGGGCCATAGTAGCGAAAGCAAGGACAATCCGGCCGTTTGGCGATTCCAGGCGTCCAGGCACTTGACCCACAAGAATGAGAGGTATCCTCCGGATCGCATCGCCGGGGAATGTCGCTGCGCAAACCGGTTTCACTGCTTGAGGACAGGAATCCGCTGCCCCGGGGAGTTCGCCCTCCAACGCCCGAGTCAGACGCGGCGGGCGCCGGCAATAATAGAGCATGGCCTGGCGTGCTTCGCACGAAGCTGTCGAAGTAAGTCGGCAGCGCTGCACGAGAATGGAATCGACGGACGCACCGAGTACATTCCGCGATATGATGCCGGCGTTTCAGCCGTTGGGCGGGGACGAAGCGCAGCCTCAACTAATGCTTCCCTGGTAAGCCGTGAGCGCGACGCATCACGATCAGTTTGCCGGACTCCTTTCGATCACGGTGTGCTTCGAAGTGATTCACGGCTAAAACCGAGCGGTTTCGGAAGGTTCCAGGAACTCGGGTACTAGAGGGCCGCCCACATGCTGAAAGGCACAGTCGGAGCAGACAGCGTGGCAGACCGCAATCGACCCGCACTCATTGCGACATTCCCGCTCATGCTGATCTACGCGATGGGCTTCATGAGCGCAACATACCTTCCGGTGTGGGTCAGCGCGGCGTCGGTTCGCTACGCGATTCCTGCCTCGGCGGTCGGATTGATAGGTTCATATGAACTTGGCGCTGTCGCTCTGGCGTAAGCGGTAACTCGTAGGCGTTCTTCCATCTCGCGCGTAGGCGCCGAGAATGGCGCTCCAGTATCCCGTGACTGGAGCGAACGATGCACAAGATGATTCGGCGGCGAAGCGTCGAGACCTGGCGCGAGCTGGTGGCGCGGCAGGCCGGCAGCGGGCTTTCGGTGCAGGCTTTCTGCCGGCAGGAGCGGCTCAATACGTGGACGTTCTACGGCTGGCGGTCGCGGCTGCGGGGGAGGACGGCGAGGGCTGAGACTACCGCGGTGGGCGGCCCGACAGACACGGAGCCGGCGGCGGGGTTCATCGATCTTGGGGCGCTGAGCAAGGGCTCGTCGCGGTGCGAGATCCGGCTGGATCTCGGTGGCGGGGTGGTGCTGCAAGTGGTGCGCAGCTGATGTTCTTCCCCGAAGGACAGATCCGGGTGCGTCTGTACGGCGAGCCCTGCGATATGCGCAAGTCCTTCGATGGGCTGCAGGCGCTGGTGCGCCACGAGCTCGCTGGTGATCCGACCGATGGAGGTCTGTACGTGTTCGTCAACCGGCGCGCGACGCAGACGCGCGTTTTGTACTTCGATCGGTCGGGCTTTTGCATCTGGGCGAAGTAACTCAACGAACAATGCAGCTGTTCCCGGCGCGTCGGCGGACCTTGTCCGCGTAACTCATCCGTTCCACCCTCATTGCGGGCGCCGGCTACCTTACGTGGGAGTGAGGTACAACCGCTACGGCAAGCGATTCCTCCTGCAGGTTGACGATTCGACGATCTGCTCTGTTCCTCCACAATGGACTGACCGCGTAGCGCCCGATCCCGAGGTAGTCCTTGGGAAAAGACGCGCGCTATTCCGGGTTGCGGACTTGCTGGAGCTCTCAGGGTTGGTGGGACGTCTCGTCGCCGAGAGACGCTCGAGGCGCCGAGGAAAGATGTAAGGCCAATTTCGCCGTTTGTGTAACGACAATTATGCCGCAGCGCGAGCATCGCGGGGCGATGATCAGATGCTGTAATTCTACGTGTGCCGGATTATTATCCTGTCCTAGCGGCGATCCCTCGCATGACAAATATATTGACATGCACTCTGCAAGCGGCATAATTGTAATTACGTTGCTTGCCGTCATGCGGTTCGGAGTCCGAGGTGCCTACCCAGCGCGATCGCAAGACCGATGTCCTGCTTGCCGAGGGCACGCTGAACCCCGCGCCCGAGAAGGTCCGCGACCCCAAGTTTCGCGAGGGGGAGTTCTTCGATCCGCGCGACGCGGTGCAGGTCAAATACGAGATGCTGCGCCGCGTGTCGCTCGAGAACGCATCGGTTACGGCTGCCTCCGAGGAGTACGGGGTCTCCCGGCCGACCTATTACCAAGCCAAGACGAGTTTCGAGGAGGCCGGGGTCGCGGGACTGGTGCCGAAGAAGCGCGGTCCACGGGGCCCGCACAAGCTGCAGGGCGAAGTGCTGGCGTTTCTCGAACGTCGGCTCGTGCCCGGCGAGCCGATCCGGGCCCGCGCTCTCTCGCGACTGATCCGCAAGGAGTTTGGGCTCGATGTGCATCCCCGAACGATCGAGCGCTCGGTCGGCGTAAAAAAAACACCGCGACGAGCTCGAGCGTGATGCGCTCCTGCTCGAGCCCGATCCCCGCCCAATACGAGATTCTGCGCCGAGCCGCTCTCGGCGAGGCTCTGCCGCCAGAGGCCCGCTGCGGATTGACCGTCTTTCTGTATCGCGGCATGTGGGGATGGGCGCGAGCGGTTTCGGCTGCGCGTGCGCCGCGACAACAACTTTCCAACGCCGAGCGGGTTGCTACCGATTCTGCACACCGCAGCGCAGTCATCCACCTCCTCGCCACCCTTGCGATCCACCCCACGAGGGCAGAGCATCATGAACGAGTCTCTCAAAGTTCAGCCTCACCACCTCGAGCGCGCCGCGTACCTCTACATCCGACAGTCCTCGATGCGGCAGGTCCTTGAGAACATCGAGAGTACGAAGCGCCAATACGCTCTTCGCGGCCGCGCCGTGGCACTCGGTTGGCGCGAGGATCAAATCATCGTCATCGACAATGATCAGGGCGAGTCCGGCGCCTCGGCGGCCTGGCGGGAGGGTTTCCAGCGACTGGTGAGCGAGGTGGGCCTCGGGCGTGCGGGCATCGTCATGGGACTCGAGGTCTCGCGGCTTGCCAGGAACAACGCCGACTGGCATCGGTTGCTGGAGATCTGTGCCCTCACTGATACGCTGATCCTCGACGAGGACGGCGTGTACGATCCCGCGAACTTCAACGATCGGCTTTTGCTGGGGCTCAAGGGGACGATGTTAGGTGGAGTTCGGAAGTGTCACCTTGATGCACAGGGCATGGGTGGAGGAGTAGATTCCCGGGTCGAGTAGCCCAGCCTCTCTCAGAGGCGAGTAGCCGGGAGGGGTGCGGGGAGGGTTCGCCCTGAGGCCTGCGGTGCGCCGGACGTTCAGTCGAGCGACGTTGACGTCCCTTCGCCAGATGCCGAGCGAAGACGCCCTGGCCGTGCTCGCAATCTATTACAAGGCAGATCCGACCTACGTACCGGTCAAGGATTCCCGCAGCCGCCGCTGGCACGTGACCACGGCGAGCGGGAACTTCGAGATCCTCACGACCGGCCCTACCAAGTGGTACGACACCCGAGCGAAGAAGGGCGGTGGCGGCGCCATTGATCTGGCGATGCACCTGGGGCAGCTGTCGTTCGTGGACGCCGTCAAACTTCTCACCGGATGCGAGCGTCCCCGTGGTTGAGATTATTCGCAAGGGGGTACTGCCACAGCCCGACGAGGTGCCTGAAGCGTTGCGCGCGGCCGCGACCGCTGCTCTTCGCATGACGCTGCGGGAGCCGAGACCGGTCGGGTTCCCGCTGCTCTTCAGTTCGGACATGCAGATCCTTGAGCCCGCCGTCGCCTTCTTGCATGAGCACGCGATCCAGCGTGCGCATACCGTCGATACGGCGCGCACGTATATGGAGATTCTCTACGACTGGTTCGACACGCTGGAGCAGAGCGGGATTGTATGGAGCGAAGCGGACGCCGTAGACCTCATCGCCTATCGCAACCGCATGCTTCAGAACCCGAGCGCACATACGGGTCGACCCTATAGCGTGCGCACGGTCAATCACCGCGTCCGCGGCATCCTGCGCTTCTACCAATGGGCCGTGCGCCACGGGTGGCTTCAGGCCTCGTCACTGGTCGGGCGCAAGCGCGATTTCGCCGTTGCCCGGCGGGCCCGAGGTCATCCCCGTCGCTACGGCGACGGCGATGACCGGAGTGTCTTTGTCTTGCGGCAGTTCCAGGAGTTGCCGAGGCCCCTGACGAGCGCGCAGGCGCGCGAGCTCCTGGCGGAGCTCCGCCCGCCTTACGATCTGATGGCTCGTTGGCAGCTGTATACCGGTCTTCGCCTCAGCGAGCTCCACCAGCTCACGATCAAGGACGTTCTGAAGCCGGACACGGTACCACGCTCGCCATCGTCGGCCTATCGTACCGTGGACGTGATACGTAAGGGCCGCAAGCCCGGCTATGTGATTGCCCCGACGAGCTTGCTGGAGGAGACGGCCGCCTATCTGGCTCAGTACCGCACGGCCTGGCTGCGACGCGCCACGCGCAAACGTCGTGCACCGTCGCGTTCCGAGCTTTTCATCAACCCCCGCGGCACTGCCGTCAAGAAGAACACGTATCAGACGGAGGTCCGCCGTGCCGGCGCAGCCTGTGGGTTCAGGGCATTTCCCCATTTGCTGCGGTCAACGTTCGGGTGTTGGCTGCTGGCGCGACTCGAACGGCTTGCGAAGCAAGATGCGGCGATCAACCCCCTGCTGATCGTCAAGATTCTCATGTCCCATGAGCACATCGACACCACGGACAGATACTTGCGTGCGGTCTCCGTCGATCCGCACGTCCTGGCCGACGTGCTGGATACCCTGCTTGCTGGAAAGCACTGACGATGCCAGCTCATCGCGCCCATATCAACCGGGTGCTGCCCCGGGACGTTCCGCGAGGGAAGGATGGCGTCAAAGGCAAATTGGCCGAGCAGTCTCGGAACTCGAGGTTTCTCGCGGTCGACTTCTCGTCATTGCAGTTGCCGGATGCCGTCTGTCACTTGCTCGCAGAGGCCTTCTGGAACCAGGTAGACGTCAAATCCGATCGCACCGTTTACGGCTATTGGTACAACCTGAAGACCTTCGCCCGCTTTGTCGCCGAGACGCAGGCTGTGCGGGGGCTGACTGATGTGCGCAGCGAAGTGCTGGCGCGTTACATCGAGTGGCTCAATGCGCAGTGCGATCAAGACGGTAAACCGTGGAGCAAGACGACAAGATACTCCCGGTACATGACGCTGCGCACCCTGCTGCGATGGGTTCAGCGCTGCCGGCCCGGGGTACTGGGCGAGATCGAGTTCCCCTTTAACCCGTTTTCCTGGAAGAACCGCGACAGTCGAGGGGTGGAGAAACTCTCCGCACAGACTCTGCATGCGATCCTCAAGGCCTGTGAGCAGGACATCACCCGCCTGCGTATGCTTCGTGCGACGGCCGACCGGGAGTTGGCGTCCACACACGACAGCAGTATTGATTCGATCAGCACGCGTGGGGAGCTCTTTCAGCTCATCGATCGCCATTTCGGTGGCGTTGTGCCGTCGTCGTCGAAGCTCCGCGGACGCGGATCGGCATCGTTCACGCGAGCATTTCGCACCTATGGGGGTAGGCCGCGCATTCGGGAGTGCCTGTACCCGGTCAGCGGGGCATTGTTGCCGTACTACCTGGCTATTCTCATTCACACGGCGGGCAATCCCGAGGCGATTGCGGCGCTTCACTGCGACTGCCTGCAACCGATGCCGCTGCTGGATGATCGCGAGTTGCTGGTGTGGGCCAAACCTCGAGCCGGCGCGGTGCAGCAACGGTCCTTCCATAGCACAGCTTCCTTCGAACCCCCGACACTCGTACGCGAGATATTGCACTGGACGAAGCGGCTGCGACCTCATGTCGCGGCGGCCGACCGTAATCGGTTGTTTCTCTTGTGGGCCAACAGCCGTGTGGCGGCGTTATCCGGCGTGCTCGCGAGCCATTCGCTGCCAGTGTTCCGCACTCGGCACCACTTGCCGCGCTTTTCCCTCGCCTCGATCCGTCCCACCGTACTCTCGATGTACTATCGCGCCTCGGGCGATTTGCGCGAGGTTGCGGCCGTCGCCAATCATGCGCATCTTTCAACGACGATCGGCTATGTGGAGAGCCCAGAGGTCGAGGCGCAGAACCGCGTACGCGTCGCAGCGCTGCAGAGTGCATTTCTCGGGCACGTGGAGCACCCGACGGGCAATGACGGTCCGCCCACTACGCCCCGGCGCACCCAATCACCCCCCAGTGGTCAACCACCGTCGGCTACACCGGCGGTCTCCATGTTCGGCTTTGACTGCAAGGACCCGTTCGCCGGCATCGCTCCGGGTACTCGCCCCGGAGAGCTGTGCACGAACTTCCTCGGATGCTTCACCTGCCCCAATGCGGTCATCACGGCGGACGCGGCGTCGCTGGCGCGTGTGCTTCATGCGCGCGATCACTTACGTGCGGCCACGGGGCACCTGCATCCGGCCCGCTGGGAGGGGATCTACGCCCCGGCGCTTCGGATTCTCGAGGAGGACATTCTCACCCGGTTTTCCGCCAAAGAACTCGCCGCTGCAGAACCGTTGCGCGGCGCCTTACCGCCCCTGCCGGAGCTACGATGACGGTCCCCATCTTCAGGGCCGCACTCGCCGCACCGGTACCGCTGCACCATGCTCCGAGGCGGGACTGGTTTCTGCGCGGTTCGACTTGGCGGGACATCGTGTGGGAGTTCGCGCCCACGAGCCTGCTCGAGGAAGAACATCCGGTGCGGATGCGGTGGGACTTCAGGTTGTCGCACCGGCGGCGCTTCACCGATCCACGTTATGCGCCGCTGCTGGAGAGCGCCAAACAGGTCCTGGCGCTGATTCGTGCGCATTCCTTGCATTCACGTCTCCCACAACGCGCACGCACGGTGGTCAAGTACTTCTATCACCTGCGCACCCTCATCCGGTGGATGGATGAAGAAGGTTTTTACCGGTTTTCCGATCTCAATGCCGCCGCGCTCCTGCGCTTCCAAGGCGCGATTGCCCGACGCAAGAAGAACTCCGGTGGAACCGTAGCGCCGATTACCGTTCAACATCACCTCTGCCTCCTCGTGTACCTGTACCAGTTTCGCGACGAGCTCGACGACGGACTTTCGGTCGATCCCTGTCCCGGGCAAAGCCTCCTGGAGCTCGCGGGGTTTCGCAGGGCCAACAGGCGCCGCTGGCCCTACACGCCCGATGCTATCGCAGTGCCGCTGATTCAAGGCGCCATTGACCTGCTGGCCAACTGCGCAATCGACATTCTTCGTGCCCGGGAGATCTACGCGACCACGATGGCTGCGGCCCGGCGGCGAGGAGTCTGTTACTCCACCTGCAGTTACCACGCCGAGCGCGCGCTGCGGCGGATCACGACGCCGACTCCAAAAGGGCCGCGGACGATTGCGTCGATCGCCGACCTGGCAGAGCTCGTCGACCTGCTCTACGCCGCCTGCTTCGTGGTGATCGCATACCTGGTCGGACCGCGAGTCAGCGAACTGCTAGAGCTCAGATCCGGCTGCATACTGGCTCGATCGGTCCAGGGTCCGAGCGGGCAGATCGAACTGACCATGATTGTCGGATCGATCTTCAGGGGTGAACCCGGTTACCACGGTCGAGTCCACGAGTGGGTGGCTCCGCAAGCCACCGTGCATGCGATCTCGGTGCTCGAGGCGCTCTCGGCACCCCACCGCCAGAGCACCGGCCGCAACAACCTCTGGCTGCGAGCGCTGGGTCGAGGGCGCGCCTTCGGCGCGAAGGAGTGGCACGTGGAGTTCAAAGGTCCCTGGCATATCCCCACCAGCCCGGGCGTCGCTGCCAGTGTGGACCGCTTCGCCACCTGGCTCGCCTTGCCGCACGAGGGTGGCACGCGTTGGCATTTTTCGACACATCAAGGACGCAAGAGCTTCGTCCGTTTTGCCGCCCTTCGCGATCGCTCCGCGTTGTTCGCCTTGGCTCAACATCTCGGCCACCGCGATCGTTCCGTGACGGACACCGGATATGCCGGTACGGATTACGCGCTCGATCGGGAGATTCAGGCCGAAGTGCTCGAGCAGTCGGTGTGCGCCTGGGAACACATGCTCAGTTCGCCCCGCCTGGGTGGTCGCGCCGGCGCCGAGATCCTCGCCAGACGGCCCCAGTTCCGTGGCGTGCGCATCAAAACCGATCTGAAAGCCTACGCGCGGATGCTGGTCGAGGCCGGTCTCACCCTTGGGGTGTGCGATTGGGGCTACTGTGTCTTCCGGATCGAGTACTCCGCTTGCAGAGGCAACGCAGCAGGCCCTAATCCAGTGTATCGGGAACCATCGACCTGCGCCCGTTGCAAAAACTTCGTCGTCTCCAGTCACCACCGTCCGTACTGGTCAGATCAAGTGCGACGGTACGCGGCATTACTCAACGAACCGGCGCTCCCTACACAAACCCTGAAGATCGCCCGCGAGCGTCTGGAGGAGGCTCGCTCCATGCTGCGGTCGCTCGATTCATCCGCGAAGGACCGACGGCCATGACCCCAAAATCTCAGGTTCCGACAATCAAGCGGCCCGCCGGAGAGAGACTCACGAACGCCTTGCAGACGCTCGCCCATCGCCATGGGGATTCCACCCAGAAGATCACGGTCACCGAGCTGTGTCGACTTGCGGACGTATCACGTAACTCGCTCTATCGGTATCACCGCACGAGCCTCAATGCCCTCCGCAAGCTTCAACATCGGCGCGTGACCCTCGCGGAGTCAAAGCTTCGCAAGTCAGACGAGCAGAGGCGTGTCGAGAACGTCGCCTTGCGTGTCCGCATCTCGAAGCTCGCCGCCCTCGTCGATCACTACTATACCGCGTATCAGGAGACCATTACGTTGCTTCACCGTCGCGAAGGGGAACTCGCGGCCCTACACCGTAGGCTAAAAGTACAACCAGCCCTCGTGAAGTCCTGAACCCATCAAGGTGACATTCCCTCGGATTCGGGCATCCCTATCGAGCGCCGCCGTTCAGGCGAGCTCGCCGGCGGCGTTTCAGCGTTTTGAAGCCCAATTCTCCTGACTTTTGAGGAGGTTTGACCGTTACATTGCACCCATGGTGACACCGCAAAATAAACATAAACACTCAGCGAAGCGGAGTTGCACGTTCTGAAGGCGAGATTGCGTGGCGGCATCCTCAACAAGGTGCGCCGGGGCGAGTACCACTGCACCCTGCCGACGGGCTTTGTGTACGACGAAGCCGGCGAGGTCGTGCTCGACCCGGACTCCCAGGTTCGTGAGTCGATCGTCCACTTCTTTGAGACCTTCACGCGCGTCGGCTCGGCATGCCAGACGGTGAAGGCATTTCGCCAGGAGGGGCTTCTGTTCCCCTCCCGCCGCAACAGCCGCGAGGCAACGATCTTCCGTCCGCTGACCGCCTCGGCGGCGATGCGCACTCTGAAGAACCCGCGTTACGCCGGCGCCTATGCGTACGGACGACGCCAGTATCGGCGTGCCCCGGACGGCAAGCACAAGATCCAGAGCAAGCGCGAGACCACGGATTGGCTCGCGTGCATCCCTGACGCTCATCCGCGCTACATTACCTGGGAGCAGTTCGAGCAGAACCTCAGGATTCTCAAGAGCAATGGCCACGGATACGAGGTTGCCCGCGCTTCGCCGCCTCGCGAGGGCGCAGCACTGCTGCAAGGACGGGCCGTGTGCGGGCGATGCGGCCGACATTTCCGCGCCCGATATGCGGCCCGGCGCGGCCGGCTCGATACCTGGTACGTCTGTGATCGCGCCTCCGCCAAAGAGGGCGCACCGAGCTGCCAGACGATTGCAGGGGCGCCGGTCGATGCGGCAATCGGTGCTCTCATCGCCGAGAAGATGACGCCCGCAGCCGTGGAGTTGGCTCTCGAGATCCGCCGCGAGATCGAGGCGCGCCACGAGGAGGCCGACAGACTGCGCAGCCGGGCCGTCGAGCGAGCCCAGATCGAAGCGGATCTCGCACAACGCCGCTTCATGATGGTCGACCCGAGTAATCGCTTGGTCGCCGATAACCTCGAGCGCGAGTGGAACGAGAAGTTGCGTGCCCTGGCCAAGGCTCATGAGGAACGGGAGCACGGAAAACAGCAGGACAGACTGGTCCTCGATGAGACGATCAAAAGACGGCTCGTCGCAATGACCACGGACTTCAAGACCGTCTGGTCCGATCCGCACACGCCGAACCGCGAGCGCAAACGCTTGCTCGCTCACATCATCGAGGATGCCACCCTCATCAAGCACCCCGAGGAAGGTACTACCAGCATCCATGCCCGATTCAAGGGCGGCAAGACCGAGACCCTCACGGTGCAGAACCCGAAGTCCTCCGCGCAGCAGGTGAAGACACCACCGCAGCTCATCGCACTCGTCGACCGGCTCCTCGATGAGCATACGTACCCAGAGATCGCCGATCGCCTCAATGCGCAGGGATTCCGCCCCGGCGGCCTGCTCCGACTCGGGCGGGCCGATCCACGTTACACGGCCTTGCGAGTGTCCTACGTCGCCAAGACCTACGGACTTCGGCCGCGCTTCGATCGACTTCGAGATCGCGGTCTGCTGACGAAGCGAGAGGCGGCGGCTCGCCTCAAGATCGGCGTCGACACGCTGGTGAGGTGGGCCACACACGGCATCATCAGCCGCTATGCGTATGATGCACATGCGTTCCTGTACGAAGTTTCCAGCCCAAAGCCGCCGATTAAGCATTGCAGCCGGTGGGACCGGCTTGTCGACCGAGCAGCGGCGCGCAAGAAGGGCAAACGAGCATAGGTACCGAAGATCCTCGTGTCCAACTGGAAGAGATGCACTATGAAGTCAGATAGAAGCGTCTCGAGGCCGGCCGTTTCATCAGTGACTGGTCGCAGGTGCGCACGCGAGAGATGGACTGGACGGGGTTGAAGTTGCTGTTGGAAGGGATTGAGCCTGGCAAGCAGCGCAAGCGCTATCGGCTGCCGGAGTCGAGGATAAAATCTCAATCAAACACTTCTTCCAACAGAAGCGCTCTGGTAAAGTACACGGATGGATCAAGCGCCGACCGTGAAGCCCCCGAGCGAGACTGAGGCGGCGCTTTCTTCCGCGGAGCTGATCGGGCTCGTGCGCTCGCAAGCGCAGACGATCGAGACGCTCACACAGCAGCTCGCCACCCTCACTCACCAGCTCGAGTGGTTCAGGCGGCAGATGTTCGGCACGAAGAGCGAGCGGCTGCGGGTGTTGGAGAACGAGAAGCAGCTGGCACTCGGTGAAGTATTGGCCCCACCCGAGACGCCGGCGCCCCGTAAGGAGCGAGTGGTCGCAGCCCATACGCGCCGCGAGCGCCAAGGCGATGCGGCTGCCGTGGGCGAGGCCGAGAGCGTTCCATTCTTCGACGAGAGCCGCGTGCCGGTGGAGACCATTGAGGTCGCACACCCGGATGCCGGGGGCTTGAGCGCCGATCAGTACGAGGTCATCGGGCAGAAGGTCAGCTACCGTCTCGCGCAGCGCCCGGGCAGCTACGTGATCCTCAAGTACGTGCGCCCGGTGATCAAGCGGCGCGACACCGAAGCCATTATCGCCGCCCCTGCTCCGCAGGGGGTGATCGAGGGCAGCCGGGCGGATGTGAGCTTCCTGGCCGGACTCCTGCGGGATAAGTTTGATTACCACCAGCCCCTTTACCGTCAACACCGGCGGCTCGAGGACAGCGGCATCGATGTCAGCCGGCCCTGGCTGACGCAGCTGGGTCAACAGTCGATTGGACTGCTCGAGCCCATCTACGACGCACAGTTCGACTCCATCCGGGCCAGTCGCGTGAAGACCATGGATGAGACCCCGATCAAGGCCGGCCGCAATGCGCACGGGCGGATGAAGATCGCCTACTTCTGGCCGGTGTACGGCGAGCACGATGAGATCTGCTTCCCGTTCTTCCCCTCTCGGGAGGGAGAGAACGTCGTGCGCGCCCTGGGAAGGGAGCATGCGCCAGGTTCCGTGTTGCTGACCGATGGATATGGGGTGTATGCAAGCTACGCCAAGCAGGTCGGTCTCATCCATGCTCAGTGTTGGAGCCATTCGAGGCGAGAGCTGTTCGAGGCCGAAGCGGCGGACCCCGATGGAGTGCGCGAGGGGCTCACGCGCATCGCCGCGATCTACGCCGTCGAGCAGGAGATCCGGGACAAAAGGCTCAGCGGCGAGATCAAGCGCTTGCATCGCCTGACGCACAGCAAACCGCACGTGGAGGCGTTCTTCGAGTGGGTGGACCAGAGGCTCGAGCAGCACGGGCTCGCGCCGGCCACGCCCTTTACCAAGGCACTCAAGTACGTCCGGGACCGCAGGCTCGAGCTGCGGGTGTTCCTCAATGACCCGGACGTACCCATCGATACGAATCACCTCGAGCGCGCGCTGCGGGTGATTCCGATGGGGCGCAAAAATTGGAATTTCTGTTGGACCGAGCTCGGCGCCAGACAGGTCGGCATCGTGCAGAGCTTGATCACCACCTGCCGGATACACGAGATCGACGTCTACACCTACCTCGTCGACGTGCTGCAGCGGGTCGGGCAGCACCCCGCCGTGCGCGTCGCCGAGCTCACCCCGCGGCTATGGAAGCAGCACTTCGCCGCGAATCCGCTGCGATCAGCTTTACATACCCTCGCCGCGTAGACCAGACGCCGGCGAATTACCGCTTACGCTCTGGCAACGATACTCTCCGCCGCGCTGCGCTCTCCCGGGCGGAGTCGCATCCCGCTGGTCAGTGGTCTGATTACCAGCATTGCGTTCAATGTGCTTACGGCCGTGGCGCAGTCAATTGAGATATTCACCGTGGCGCTGATCGTCTCCGGCCTCGCCAACGGCTTTTTGCTTGCGGAGGTGAACGGGAGAGCCGCCGCGTCGGCTGTTCCAGGCCGGGTGTTTTCTGGGCAGCTTTTTGTAATGATGAGCTGTGCCGTAGTTTTTTTTGCTGCAGCACCACGAATCCTCGCTCTCTGGGGGGCCGGCGCACCGTTCTTCTTTTGCGCTGGCGCGGGGTTTGTTGCATTGATTTCGCTGTTGAAGCTGGAGCCGTACGATGGACGAAGTCTCTCTGCCGCAGGACAGCGCGGGTTCAGGCTTCAACCGACCGCAGTGCTTCTTCTTGCCGCGCCGACGCTGCTCTTCGTTTCCATGAACGTAATATGGCCGTTCCTGGGCCCCGAAGCCTCGAGGAGCGGTCTTTCCTTGGCGACCTATTCGAAGGCATTGTCGGTCGGCGCTTTCATCAATCTCGCTGGACCGATTTTGGCCGACCGGCTGCTTGCAAGTCGATTGTCGCGGATTGTCATGATGACAGTAGGCATAGTGGCCTTTCTGTTGTGTGCAGCCGTAATCACCGCGATCGCCAGCGCTACTGCGTTTCTTGCTGGGATCATTCTTATGCCATTCTTTCTTCTTGTTCTGGTTCCGCTCTATTTGGTCATCCTTGTGGCGTCCGATCCGAGCGGAAAATATGTGGCTATAAGTCCGGCGTTCTTCATGATCGGAACGGCGATTGGTCCCGGTGCGGGCGCGCTCGCATTACACGCACTGAGTCTGCCCGGTGTGGCTCTCGCCAGCATACTGGCTCCGGTACTTGCGTTGCTCGCGACATGGACCGGTGCTGTTCAACGCTCCCGAAGCACAGCTTAAGCGGGAAATAATAACTCGCGCGACGAATAGCCCCGTCGGGTGCGCTGAGTAACTTCGGTTGCCGCTCGGTCAGGCGCTTGCGTCCACCCTCGGGCCGGCGCACGCGCTTCAAGTGCCGCGGCCGTCCGCGCCTCCTTAACTCCCTCAATCCGGCTGCAATGGTATTGCGTGCAAGGCGGATCGGCGATCACCAACACCGGGATGGCCGATTTCGCTGCATCAACGATCAGGCGGCGGCCGCCGATCTTCGCGCCCGCCGACCGGTGATCTCGGTGGACACGAAGGCGTCCCTGGCTCGACGATAATGGCTGCTCTCGCGGTGATACACGAGATCTTGAGTCAAATGCCGCACCGGATTTCCGCGCCCTAATGGTTTGCGATCGCGGCGAACTCCTCGGTCGCCATGGTGCTGCACTGGATGCTGCCCGTGGCTGGTCGCTGGGGCTTTTATGCTGTCGGATACCGTAGGCGCACGTTGTGCAACTCATGATCCCCGCTGCCCGGCCGCCCGCTTCTTTCTTTACGGTGAGCCGCCGCGCGATCCGCACGAGCGGTTCGTGCGCGTGGAGACGAGAATCGCCAATTAGGCTTCGGACGTGCCCTAAGTGGCGTGTGATTCTTCTTCGAATTTCGAATCGCCGCGACTCGCATCTGTTTTGATATCTCCCGGGAGATGAATCTCTCCTAGAAAGGGCACGAATAGTAAATTTTAATTGTTTGAAAAATAAGCGAAATGGCTCCCCGGGTTGGACTCGAACTGACTTGTAACTCGCTGATTGGACAGGAATTGTTATGCGAGCCCGGCAAGTTACCCCTAAAGCTACCTTGAATCGTGTGCTGCGGTGATGCGCCGCGATACGGCCTGAACATGAATATCGCCGGACGCCTGCGGTTTCGCGGCCGAGCACCAGAAGGCCCGCGCCAAGAAGTGAAGACGCGCGGCCAAGTGAGGCGCTGCAACTCCTGGCGAGAGGCGCCAAGGGACCGCTGAGATCATCGGCGCAAGTTCTGGGATAATACCCAGGGCACACGAGCAACCTCGATCTTGGGGGTACAGGCATTATGGATATCGACGCTCTCGAACGCGAAGCGCTAAAGCTTCCTGCCGAGGATCGGGCACGACTGGTCCGCGATCTCCTCGACAGCCTCGACGAGCTCTCAGCGGAGGAGCTTGACCGCCTGTGGCTCGAGGAGGCCAGTCAGCGGGCAGCGCAGATCGATGCCGGCGAAGTCGAGTTGATCTCCGCCGAGGAAGTCGATCAGAAGGCACGGGCGCTGTTGCGATGACCTATCGCTTCCACCCGGCGGCGGAAGCGGAACACCTCGGACAGATCGCCTTCTACGAGTCGCGGCGTAAAGGCCTCGGCGGACGCTACCGAGATCACTTTCTGAAGATAGTCCAGGGGCTCTGTGAGCGGCCGGCGCAATATCCGATCGAGCACCCGCCAGCTATTCGCCGCGTTCGCCTCCGACCATTTCCTTTGACGCTCATCTATCGCTATCGTGAGCGGGACGGGGCCGTCCAGATACTCGCGCTGGCTCATTACCGTCGCCGCCCTGGCTACTGGTTGGGTCGAGCGGCGGAAACCAAGAAGAAAGGAGCTTCGAGTCCCGTCAATCGTGGATGACGCGCCAGGGAACAGGATCGTGCGGGTGGCAATTGGCCGGACCCGGTCTGAGATGGCCAGATGGTTCCATTCATCGGGGGATCTTCAGTCCCTGCCGAGCGTCGGTAGAATCGGCGGCGTATGAGGATACTCCGCTATACCAATCTCGACACCTCAGGACTTGCCGCGCAGTACGCGCGGACGGCGCAGGCGATCAGCAGTGGGGATTTCCGCGCCGCGCAGGTGAAAAAGCTCACCGGCCATCAGGGTCTCTACCGGGCCAAGCTCGACCATGCGGATCGGCTGATCTTCACCCTGGTGAAGTACGGCGATGAGCTCTCCGCCCTGATGCTCGAGGTCGTGCGCAATCACGACTACGGCAAGTCCCGGTTTTTGCGCGGCGCCGCAATCGATGAGGCGAAGATCACGGATGCCGATGTCGTGCACGCGCGTGCCGAGGCACTGCCCGTGCGGTATCTGCACGAGGAGCGGCCGGTCGTCCACTTTCTCGATAAGCCGCTTTCCTTCGACGATGCGCAGGATGCCATCTACCGTATCCCGCCGCCGCTCATCATCGTGGGAGGGGCCGGGAGCGGCAAAACGGCGCTTGCGCTCGAGAAGCTTAAGAGCGCGACGGGCGAGGCGCTCTACGTGACCCAGTCGGCCTACCTTGCGCGCCACGCCCGCGACCTCTACTACGGGGCGGGTTTCGAGCACGAGGATCAGGACGTTGCCTTCCTCTCCTATCGAGAGCTGATGGAGTCCATTCGCGTTCCTGCGGGACGCGAGGCCACTTGGCGCGACTTCTCCGGGTGGTTCGCGCGGGTCCGCCAGGCCTACAAGGGAATCGACGCTCACCAGGCGTTCGAGGAGATTCGCGGCGTCATCGCGGCACAGCCAGGCGGGATTTTGAACCGCGAGGCTTATCGGGTACTCGGGCTCCGCCAGTCGATCTTCCCCGAGTGCGAGCGGGATCGGCTCTATGATCTATTCGAGAAGTACCGGGGCTGGCTCGTGGAGGCGAAGCTTTTCGATGCCAACCTGCTCGCGCACGAGTGGCGCGCGCTCGCCGCTCCGCGTTACGGTTTCGTGGTCATCGACGAGGTGCAAGACTTGACCGCAGTTCAGCTCGCATTGGTCCTCGAGACTCTACAGGAACCGAGCCAGTTCGTGCTCTGCGGCGACTCCAACCAGATCGTGCACCCGAACTTCTTCGCCTGGAGCCGTGTCAAGAGCCTCTTCTGGAGCGATCCGGAGCTCGCTGGCCGGCAGGAGCTCCGGGTGCTCGCGAGCAACTTCCGCAACGGCTCGGAGGTGACCCGTGCTGCGAACAGCCTTCTCAAAGTCAAGCACCGGCGGTTCGGCTCGATCGACCGGGAGAGCAACTTCCTGGTGCAGGCGGTGGGGGAGCTCGCGGGGCACGTGGCGCTACTGCCGGACAAGGTTGGCATCAAGCGGGAGCTCGATGCGAAGGTCCGCCAGTCGGCGCGGTGCGCCGTGCTCGTGATGCGCGAGGAGGACAAGGCCGAGGCGCGCGAGTGCTTCTCGACGCCGCTCGTCTTCTCCGTACAGGAGGCGAAGGGGCTCGAGTACGAGAGCATCGTGCTCTACCGCTGTGTCTCGGGGTACCGGCGACAGTTCGAGGAGATCGCCCAGGGAGTATCGCGGGAGGATCTCGCGACCGATGCGCTGGAGTATGCCCGCGCGCGTGACAAGAGTGACAAGTCGCTCGAGGTCTACAAGTTCTTTGTCAACGCACTTTATGTGGCGATGACGCGGGCGGTGGAGAACCTGTACCTCATCGAATCCGACGTTGAGCACCCACTGCTGAAGCGCCTCGGGCTCTCGATGAGCGGCGCCATCGACGTTGCGGCTCAGCGCTCGAGTATCGAGGAGTGGCAGAAGGAGGCCCGCAGACTGGAGTTACACGGGAAGCAGGAGCAGGCGGAGGCGATCAGGCGCACGATGCTGAAGACCACTGCGCCGCCTTGGCAGATCTTCGACGAGACGCATCTGCGCAACACTCTCGATGCCGTGTTCCGCGACCGAGCCCCGGGCGAGAAACAGAAGCAGCGCCTGTACGAGTGGGCGGCGGTGCACGATGAGCCGGTGCTGGCGATGCGGCTGGCGAAGGAGGTCAACTACGGTCCGGCGCATGCGTTCCGGGACAGTCGGCGAGCAGTAGCGCGCAAACACTGGGTCAAGTACTCCGCCAGCTACTTCAAGGACATCTTGCGGGAATGCGAACAGTACGGCCTGGAGCACCGCACGCAGGCGAATCTCACGCCGCTCATGGCAGCGTGCGCGGCCGGCAACGTGCCGCTTGTCGAGGCGCTCCTCGAGCGCGGGGCGGACCCGGAGAATACTGACCATTACGGTCGCAACGCCCTGCACTGGGCGATGCGCACGGCATTCGACGATCCGAAGTTTGCGAAAGGACCGTTCCCGGCGCTCTACGAGCGGGTGGCACCCGCCTGTATCGATGTGAAGGCGGGGGAGCGGTTGGTGCGCGTCGACCGTCACCAGTCGGAGTATCTGCTCTTCCAGACGCTCTGGGTGCTGTTCAGAGACCGGTTCACCTCAGCACATCGCGGGCCAGGCGGGGCCTTCGATTCGCAGTCGGTGCTCGAAGCCTGGGAGCATCTGCCGAGGAGCCTGTTGCGAGGCGAGCGTAATCGACGGCAACACGTCTCGGGTGTTCTTGCGCGCAACGAAGTCAACCGCGACTACGCCTACAACCGTGCGCTCTTTATGCGCGTATCACATGGTTTTTATCTGCTGAGCCCCTCGCTCGAACTGCGTGTCCGAGAGGGTGAGGGGGAGGTCTGGCGCCCGCTCGCCTCGATACTCAACCTCCCGCTCGTGAGAGAATTCACGATCGAACATTACAGACCGGCACTGGATCGCTATCACAAGGTGTCAGGACTCCCGTCCTGCCCGGTAGAGGTGCCGCATGAGCGCGCAGAGATCTCCGATCGCGGTGCGCAGGCGACAAAGATCGACGCGCCGCGAGAGGAAGAAGCGGGGGAAAGGGAAAGTCCGCGGGATGAGCTCGAAGCGCCCGATGAGCCAAGATGGGGCACTCCGGCAGCGCGGATGAGGGAGATGATGCGTCTGCAGCGCCGGATCGAAGAGCTAAGGAAGCAGAAGAAGGACGATTGACTTTGCCCTCTGCGACGGGCGCGTCGACGCTGGCCCTCTCTGAATGAGACCGGCAAGCCGGAGTCCGCAATTTGTCAGGCCCGCTCGGCGGGAGTTCGGCATCGGCCAGGGGGCGGTCTCCCGCCTCGAGAGCGGACAGATATGCTCATCTCGACACTCGAGGACCTAACAGCCACTCAGCGGGGTCAACGGGGTCTGCTGGGGTGCGGCCACGCGTCCCTCGCCAACATGTGGGGGTACGGCGCCTCATTGGCGCGGGCGTACCCCAAACGTACCCCCACGACCATTTCGCTGGAAAAGAGGTGCGCAGTACAATCAATCGGTTGCGAGCCGCCGTCGAGCTGGGAGACCGGCTGATGCGGGTGATCATCCGCACCGTCTTGACGGAGTGATCCGGTCATGGCATTTTTGCGCGTAGTAAGGAGCAATTCTGCCATGAGTGTAATGAGCCTCACCGAGCGACCTCTGGGCGAACAGATCGAGGTGCTCGAACGCGGGCTACCCAGTAGCGCGCTCGGAGAAATCGCGACCGCTCTTGGCTTGCCGAAGGCACGCATCATAAAGGCGCTCAAGCTCGTGCTGCGTACGATGACCGAGCGCGAAAAGAAGCACGAGCGCTTCTCAACTGCAGAGTCAGAGCGCCTCTACAGGATCGTCCGTGCCCGGAGTCTCGCTCGGGAGATCTTCTCCTCTGACACTGCAGTGGCCGAGTGGCTGGGTGCTCCGGATCGGAGCCTCGGCGGTCGGGCGCCGCTCGAGATGCTAGCGACAGACCTCGGGGCGCAGAAGGTGGAAAGCCTGTTACGGGCGATGATTCACGGCGTGCCGGTCTGAGCATCGAGCCGTGAAGGCGTGGAGAATCGTCCTGCGCAAGTTCGGGCGGACGAGACGAGCTGCCTTTGGGGGCTTGAGCGGATTCTCGGTGGATGGTCGCTGGCATACCGCGGGTCGGCATCTCGACTACGCGGCTCAGAGTCTCTCGCTCGCGATTCTCGAGCGCCTGGTGCATTACAAGCGTTCTGATGCACTCGAGGCGCATTTGGTCTACGTCCTTGACGTTCCGGATACGGCTATCGAGAGCGCGCCCGCGCCTCCCCAGGGTTGGGACGGAGACGAGCTCGTGCGGAAGGCACAAGCAATCGGTGACAGCTGGTACGACGAGCGCAGAAGCCCGGCCCTCCTGGTGCCGAGTGCCGTGACGCCGGGAGAGTACAATCTGATCGTCAATTCCCGCCATCCGGACTGGCAGTGGAAATGGGTGATCTCGGGCCCGGTAACGTTTGCTTTTGATACGCGGCTGGCCGAGTTGATGAAACAATCGCAAGAACCGTCTGCATCGGAGCAATAGAGCTGAGAGCCGATCACCCATCATCGGAGTAGATCACGTGCAACTGGCGATACCGCCGGGAAGGGAAGCTCGCGCGCGAGAGTTCCCGCGGCACGACGGCCGGCTCCCCGTCCCTTAAAATTTCCATAGTTCATCGCGCTGATTCAGCCGCGGCGTCGGTTCTCGCGGTTTCCTCCCTTGGACGTTGTCCGACGCCTACCCGTCTGCCCGTGCCTCAATCGGATGGCGCAGCCCACGGGGCAGGCGTCAGACAGCGCTTAACATGACCCGTCATTGATCCTGCCAGATTGACTGCCCTGGGAGCGGACATTCGTGCGGGCTAAGTCATTGGACCTGTCGCTCCAATCTGAGAGAGTAGTATCCGCCAGGCAAGGCGCTAGCTTCAGACCCAGCGCTGTCGTCAGGACAGCGTCAGCGACGGACTGTGCCTGACCTTCGACGCAGCGCCTGCACGAATACGCAGGGTCATCTGCAATCTCAGGAGTGAAAAATGGCAAGATCCGCGCACTATA
>JBAUOO010000200.1:0-6990 GCA_049579785.1 Steroidobacteraceae bacterium | reverse complement strand
GGGCACGTTCGTTTCCGGAGGGCGCATTTGCCATGACGAACGCCATCCGCACCGCATCAGCCGCTGATGCGAAGAAGAGGCGCGCCGCCGAGGCCGCTCTGCAGTACATCCCGGCCGGTTCCGTGCTCGGTGTCGGCACCGGCTCCACGGTGCGCTTCCTGATCGAGGCGCTCGCGGCTCATGCGGGCCGCGTTCGCGCCGCCGTATCGAGCTCCAACGCCAGCAGTGCGCTTCTCGATGCCGCCGGCATCCCGGTGCTCGATCTCAATGACGTGGCGGATCTGCCGCTTTATATCGATGGAGCGGACGAGGCCACGCGCGCCCGTCACCTCATCAAGGGCGGCGGCGGCGCGCTCACGCGCGAGAAGATCGTCGCGGCCGCGGCCGCCCGCTTCATCTGCATCATCGATGAGAGCAAGCTGGTCGGCACACTCGGTGCATTCCCGCTGCCGATCGAGGTGATTCCGATGGCGCGCGCGCTGGTGGCGCGCCGGCTCGAGGCGCGGGGCGCCCGACCGCTCTGGCGCGCGGGATACATCACCGACAATGGCAACCACATCCTCGATGTGCACGGCCTCTCGATTGAGGATCCGCCGGTGCTCGAGCGCGAGCTCGCAAGCCTCACGGGCGTGGTGACGGTGGGGCTCTTCGCGGTACGGCCCGCGGATATGCTGCTGATGGGGACCGATCAGGGCGTGGTGGCGATTTAACCGCGCTTGCCGGCGGCGATCGTCAGCGTCGGCCGCGGCGGCTCCTCGACGAGATCGCGAAGCGTAAGGTCCCCGCAATGACTGCGGCGTGCCTCGTCGATCGTCGCCAGCAGTCGATCCACCGGCGCTATGAAGACCGCCCGCGGAGTGAAGTGCCCGCTGCGCTGATTGCGCGCGATCTCCAGAATCTCGCTCACCGCGATGTGTCCTATGTCGCGCGCCGGCAGCAGCTCATCGTCCTCGGTGACCACGAGCAGTCCCGCGGTCTCCAACGCCGACACCGTCTGTGCCACGGCGATGCCCGGCAGACCGAGCTCCCGAGCCAGGGCGTTCATGGTCCAGCGCTTCCCGCCCGTGACATAGGTGCGCCCGACGAAGTACATGAGGCGCAGAGCGAGCTGCTCGACTTCGATGCAGGAGAGCTTCAGCTCCTGCAGCCCGAGCCGCAGGTACGTCGGATTCTGGATATAGAAGGACAGGTTCGCGCCGGCGAGCAGGATCAGCCAACCGAAATAGGTCCACAGCAACCCCGCAACGATGAATGCGAACCCGGCGTAGACGATGGTCAGTCGCGTGGAGTGCACGACCAAGGCGGTGAACCCCCGTCCCACCGCCGCCCAGAGCACGCCAGCCACCAGCGCGCCGATGAGAGCCGGCCGCCACCGCACGCGCGTGTTCGGCACGAAGAGGTAGAGGGCGGTAAAGAATGCGCTCACCATGACGTACGGCGCCAGCTTCACGCCCGCCGTGCTGAGGATGTCGAGGAGCGGCAATTGGCCGAGCTCGCGGATCGGAGCGCTCTCCAATGCGCGGCGTGACATGCCGATGAAGACGACCAGGATGACCGGGCCGACCACGATCAGCGTCATGTACTCGGTCACGCGCCGGGCGAAGCTGCGCGGCTGCTGCACCCGCCAGAGAAAGTTGAAGCTGTCCTCCACTTTCTTGATGGTGCCGACCAGCGTCCACGCGAGCAGCGCAAATCCCACCGAGCCGAGCACGCCGCCGCTCACGTTGTTGGCGAAGTCCATGACCCGGGAGGTGAGCTCCTCGGCGCCGGCGGGACCGAGCGCGCTGAAGAGCCCGTAAACTACCGGCTCGAGATCGCGCCGCGCGTCGAAGATCTTCAGGATCGCGAAGCTGAAGGCGGCGAGCGGAATGAGCGACAGCAGCGTCGTGTAGACGAGCCCCATCGCGCGCAGGTTGATATCGCCGCGCGCGAGGTCGCGCACCACCGCGTAGGGGTAGCGCATTCCTCGGACCAGCCGCGCCTTACGCCCGGTGCCCTGGGAAGCGGGACCGAAGACGCACCAGTCCAGGAAAGTCCAGAATCGCGCCCACATCGCCGATAAGGTTAAGCGGCTGACACGCCGATGTCACTTGTATAAAGCGCTGCATCCGGGCTCCTGCCCGGCGGAGCGAAGCAGTGCTTCGCTGCAAGCACCGCCTCGCCCTGCGGCGGCGGGGCACGTCCATGTGCCTGCTATCCTACGCACCAGCATGTCCCCCCCAGCCCAAGGATTCCCCCAACGGATCGTCTGCCTCACCGAAGAGACGACCGAGACGCTCTACCTGCTGGGTGAGGAGGAGCGCATCGTCGGGATCTCAGGCTTCACGGTCCGTCCCGCCCGAGCGAGAAAGGAGAAGCCTCGGGTCTCGGCATTCACGAGCGCGAAGATCGACCGCATTCTCGAGCTCCGCCCCGATCTCGTCCTCGGCTTCTCCGATCTGCAGGCCGACATCGCCGCGCAGCTGGCACGCGCGGGCCTGGACGTGCATCTGTTCAACCAGCGCAGCGTCGCCCAGATCCTGCGCATGATCCGTACCTTGGGCGGCATGATCGGTTGCGAAGCGCGAACGGCCGAGTTGGTCGGACGCCTCGAGGCCGGCCTCGAGACCGCGCGCGCGCGCGCGGCCGCGCTCGCGCGTCGTCCGCGGGTGTACTTCGAGGAATGGGATGAGCCGCAGATCGCCGGCATCCGCTGGGTCTCGGAGCTGATCGGTATCACGGGCGGGGTGGACTGTTTCCCCGAGCTGGCCGCGCAGCCCCTCGGCCGTCAGCGCATCATCGCCGATGCGCTCGAAGTGCCGCGGCGCGAACCCGACATCATTTTCGGCTCGTGGTGCGGCAAGAAGTTCCGGCCCGAGCAAGTGGCGGCGCGGCCCGGCTGGAACGCAATCCCCGCGGTGCGAAGCGGCTTCGTGCGCGAGATCAAGTCCTCGATCATCCTGCAGCCCGGCCCGGCCGCGCTCACCGACGGACTGTGCGCCCTGCAGAGCGTGATCGAGGAGTGGGCGTATCCCGGAGCATCTGGGCTCGCGTGAGCGGGTCTCAGAGAGTGCCATGGACGGCTGAGTACCGATCGTGCGGTGATCTCATATCCCCCGCCGCTCTCGTATCAGCTCATACGCTTCGATGATCTGCTGCGTGCGCTGCTTGGCGTGCTCGATCATCGACTCCGGCAACCCGTTGGCCTTCAGCTTGTCGGGATGGTGGCGGCTCAGCTGGCGGCGGTAAGCCTTCACAATCTCCTGGTCGCGGTCGCCGGGAGTGGCCTCGAGGATCTTGTAGGCCTGCTCGAGCTTCTGCGCTGCGCTGACCCGCGGATCCGCTGCGGCGGCTGAGTAGCGAAAGCTGCCGCCGCGGATGCGCAGCACCGCCTCGATCTGCGCGAGCTCGAATGGGGAAACGCCGAGACGGGTCGCCATGCGATTGATGAGCGGGCGCACCGCGCCGTCGAGGTTATTGCCGCTTAGAGCCGCGCGCACCTGGATCTCGACGAAGACGCGCATGAGGTCGGGCCGGCCGGCGCAGGCCCGAGTGAGACCGGCCAGCTCCGCGGCAAGGTCGAAACCCACGCCCTTGCCCTCCGTGAAGAAGTCGATCGCCTGCCGCACACGCGCCGGATCGAGCCGCAGCTCCGACATGACAGCGCGCGCGGCCGAGATTTCCTGCTCGGACACCCGCCCGTCCGCCTTGGCGAGGTAACCCATCACCCGGAAGGTGGCGCGGAAGAAGCGCTCGCCGATGGCGGCAAGCTCCTCCGGACCGGGCAGCCGCGCAGCCTCCCGATCGAGGTGCTCATCGACCTGATGACCGAGCAGCACGCCCGCCAGGGCGCCGATGGGGCCCAGGGACAACAAGCCGATCAAGCCCCCCACGACCTTGCCGGTGTAGCGCATACGCGCTGCTATAGTAGCAAGCATGGACACGCAAACGGTCTTTCGCACCTCCCTGCGCGGGCTCGAGAAGCTCCATGAGGGCAAGGTGCGCGACATCTACTCCGCCGGCCCCGATGCGCTGCTCATCGTCACCACCGACCGCTTGTCGGCCTTCGATGTGGTGTTGCCGGACCCCATCCCTGGTAAGGGGCGTGTGCTCAACGAGATTTCAAACTTCTGGTTCGCACGCAGTCGCCACATCGTGCCGAATCATCTGACAGGCCGAGCCGTGACCGAGCTGGTCAGCGATCCCACCGAGCGTGCGCTGCTGGCGGGGCGCTCGGTCATCGTGCGGCGCCTCGAGCCCCTGCCGCTCGAGGCCGTCGTCCGCGGGCATCTCATCGGCTCGGGATGGAAGGATTATCAGCAGACCGGCAGTGTTTGCGGAATCTCGCTGCCCCCAGGCCTGCAGCAGGCGGCCCGCCTGCCGACTCCTCTTTTCACTCCGGCGACCAAGGCGGCCGCCGGCGCGCACGATGAGAACATCTCCTTCGCGCAGGTCGAGAGACTCATCGGAGCCGCGCTCGCGGCGCGGGTTCGCGACAGCGCCATTGCGCTCTATGAATTCGCGGCGGCACATGCGCTCGCCCGCGGCATCATCATTGCCGACACCAAGTTCGAGTTTGCCGTGGACCAGCGCGACACGCTCACGCTCATCGACGAGGCACTCACGCCTGATTCCTCACGCTTCTGGCCCGCCGATACCTACCGCGTCGGCATCAGCCCGCCGAGCTTCGACAAGCAGTTCGTGCGCGATTACCTCGAGACGCTCGACTGGAACAAGAAGGCGCCCGGGCCTAAGCTGCCGGCGCAGATCATCACCCGCACGAGCGAGAAGTACCGCGAGGCCCTGACCCGGCTCACGCAATGACCCCAACAGCCCCTCTCGTCATGGCCCGGTGGATCGCTCCCTCCATCCTCTCCGCCGACTTCGCGCGGCTCGGCGAGGAAGTCGATGCGGTGCTCGCCGCCGGCGCCGATCTCATCCACTTTGACGTGATGGATAACCATTACGTGCCGAACCTCACGATTGGCCCGATGGTCTGCGAAGCGCTACGAAAGCACGGCGTGAGCGCACCGATCGATGTGCATCTGATGGTGAGCCCCGTTGACCGCATCGTCCCGGATTTCGCGGCTGCGGGCGCGAGCTATATCTCTTTCCACCCGGAAGCGACGGAGCACATCGACCGCACCATCGAGCACATCCGCGAGCAGGGCTGCCGTCCGGGCCTGGTCTTCAACCCCGCCACGCCCCTCGATTACCTCGACTACACGCTCGAGAAGCTCGATCTCGTGCTCATCATGTCGGTCAATCCCGGTTTCGGCGGTCAGAAATTCATTCCGACCGCGCTGCGCAAGCTCACCGAGGCGCGTCGCCTCATCGATGCGAGCGGTCGGGAGGTGCGGCTCGAGATCGACGGGGGAGTGAAGGTGGAGAACATCAGGGAGATCGCGCGCGCGGGCGCGGATACCTTCGTGGCGGGGTCGGCAATCTTCGGCAGCGGCGACTATGCCGCGACCATCAAGGCTATGCGCGCACAGATCGGCAAAAGGTGACGGAGCCTTCGGCGCTTAGTCTTCCTCGTCCTTCTCGTCATCGTCATCGACCTCCGCCGGCGCCGGGGCCTTCGCCATCGGCTTCGCCGGCACGATGACCGGACGGGTCTTCATTTTCGGACGGGCGTTGAAGACCACGATGGTCTTGCCGGTGGCGCGCAGCAACCCCTGATCCTCCAGCACCTTCAGCACGCGACCGGCCATCTCGCGCGAACAGCCGACCAGTCGTGAGAGCTCCTGCCGGCTCACTTTGATCTGCATGCCCTCGGGATGCGTCATCGCATCGGGCTCTTCGCAGAGATTGTTGATGGCGTGGGCGACCCGGCCGGTGACGTCCACGAACGCGAGGTCGCCGAGCTTGCGGTTGGTGCGATCGAGACGGGTGGCAAGCTGAGTGGCGAGCTCGAAGATCAGGCCGGGGCTCTCGGCGGCGATCTGCCGGAAGCGCGGATAGGTCATCTCTGCGAGCTCGCACTGGTTGCGGGTGCGCACCCAGGCGCTGCGCGTCGGCTGATCGCTGAAGAAAAGCCCCATCTCGCCGAAGAACTGCCCGCGATTGAGGTAGGCGAGCACCATCTCATTGCCCTCCTCGTCCTCGATCATCACCTCGACGGAGCCGCTGATGATGTAGTAGAGGACATCCGGAAGGTCACCCGCATGGATAACGACCGTCTTCGAAGGCACCGTACGGATGCGGCAGTAGCTCAAGAACCGGTTGATCGCTGGAATGTCGCTCAACGGCTTGACGTTCTCTTCCATACCTCTCCCCGAATTGTGTGGTCTGAATATAGAGAGTGTTTATACGTTGACCCCGCCGACCGCAAGCGTACCGCACGCGGTGCAGCGAAAACCAGAGCGGCGCGTTGTTCAGGGGCGGGGCGCGGGCGGCATCGCGCGCGCATGCCGCGCGCGATCAAACCCAGTAGGCGAGGCCCGTCATGATACCGGCCGTCCGGCCCATCAGCGCGCGTACCGGCCCCGGAAGCTCTACCCCGCCGGCTGCCCGGGCATTGGCGCCATGCGCCGCCTCATCCGCGCGCATCTGATGCACGATGGCGCGGCTGCGCAGGTCCCCGGCGGGCAGTCGGCCAAGATGCTCATCGAGATGCCCTTCGACCTGGCGCTCGGTCTCGATGACGAAGCCGAGGCTGGCCCGATCGCCCGCGAGAGCCGCGAGCGCTCCTATGAAGAAGGAGCCGGTGTACCAGAGCGGATTGAGGAGGCTGGGGCGGGATTCGAGCTCTTTCAGGCGGCTCTCGCACCAGGCGAGGTGATCGGTTTCCTCCCGGGCGGCATCGAGCAGCATCCGCCGGGTGGTCTCGGAACGGGCCACGATCGCCTGTCCGTGATAGAGGGCCTGAGCGGCGATCTCCCCGGCATGATTGACCCGCATGAGAGCCGCGGCCCTGCGCCTCTCATCGCCCGAAAGCTCGGGAGCGGGCTCGCGGGCACCCGGCGCGGCGGCGGCGGGTTGCGGAACGGGGCGCGAAGCATGAGCCGG
>JBAUOO010000199.1:0-1726 GCA_049579785.1 Steroidobacteraceae bacterium | reverse complement strand
GCGCACGACCCGGGGTACATTCGGGCCTATCCGCCCGGGGTCCGTGAGAACGGCGGCCAGTACACTCACGCCGCGGTGTGGCTGGGGTGGGCCCACGCCGCGGTCGGTCAAGGAGCCAGCGCGGAGCGCATATTTCGCCTGAGGGATCCCCTGGTTTGTTTATTGCATACCGCACGTAGTGACTGTCCATTGGGGCGGGAGTCGCTTAATGCCATGGGATGAGCGAACCCATAGCGAAGACCAGGAGCGCGATCCGACCGGAGGACATTCACCGGGCGGTTGCAGACATATTCGAGGGCGACCTGCACGCGCGGCGCGTGATGTCACTCGGCAACGCAGTCGTGGGCGCCGTGCACGGCGTCGCGTTGACGGTGCACGCGATCGGCCAAGGGTTATCGGCGGCGTCTGGGCTCTTGGGCAAGAGCTCGGTCAAGCAGGTCGACCGGCTCTTGAGCAACGTGGGCTTGGACCTGTGGCACGAGGTGTTTCCGGCATGGATCGGCTTCGTGATAGGCGAGCGCAAGGAGATCGTCGTCGCGCTCGACTGGACCGAGTTCGATGCAGATGGTCATGCCACGATCGCGTTGCACATGGTGACCTCGCACGGGCGCGCGACGCCGTTGATGTGGAGGACGCACGAGAAGGCGACGCTCAAGAAGCACCGCAGCCTCTACGAGGACCTGCTCCTGAAGCGCTTCCGTGAGATTCTGCCGGCGGATGTTCGTGCGATCGTCCTGGCCGATCGCGGATTCGGCGATCAGAGACTCTACAGCTCGCTCGCCGGAGCAAGCCTCGACTTCGCCATTCGCTTTCGCGGCAACATCCAAGTCGAGACCGCAGAGGGGGAGCGCCGCACGGCGGCCGAGTGGGTTCCGACGAACGGACGCCCACGCAAGTTGACCCATGCCCGAGTCACCGCAGACCGAACCGAGGTCCCCGTGGTCGTCTGCGCCAAGGCACGAGGAATGAAGGAAGCGTGGTGCATTGCGTCGTCGCTGTCCGACCGCACGGCGGCCGAGATTGTGGCCCTCTACGGCAAGCGCTTCACGATCGAGGAGAACTTCCGCGACACCAAGGACCTGCGTTTCGGGATGGGGCTGTCGTCCACGCACGTCGGACGGTGTGACCGAAGAGATCGGCTCCTGCTGATTGGTGCACTGGCGCAGGCCTTGCTCACGCTGCTCGGAGCGGCCGCCGAAGACTGCGGGCTCGATCGAACCATGAAGGCCAACACGGTCAAGCGCCGCACCCACTCCCTCTTCCGACAAGGCTCCTTCTTCTACGCGTGCATTCCTACGATGGCTGAGCCGTTACTTGCTCGGCTCATGGCCTCTTTCCGGCGCATCGTCGCCCAGCACGCTGTTTTTCGCCGGATCTTTGCATTCATATGAGGGGATTCCTCAGCCCGCTCACAACACGACGACGCGTGCTTGGGACGGTCCGCCTCTCGGCGTCGCAAGAGCCTCCGGGCGCGCTCCGATCGCCGCCCAAGCTCCTCGCCGCGTGACGGACGTCGCGCCGAGCGCCCCTCGATGGCCGCCGAGCGCTGCGCTCGCGACCCGCGAAGCGCGTCTGTCGCACTCGATCGAGCCGCTCTCGTCGCCTCTCGCCCCGCAAATCACCGCGAGATGTGCACGACAACCCCCGTGCGCCTCTCTCGGTCCGGCGAGCGCCTCGCGAGGCGTGCCGAGCGACCCGCAAATATCTGTGATCTCCGCAGTCGGCT
>JBAUOO010000198.1:0-24499 GCA_049579785.1 Steroidobacteraceae bacterium | reverse complement strand
ATTCTCAACCTGTTCAACGCGCCGTATTACGATCCAGGCGCGGCGGTTTTCAGTCCAGTCGCCGGCAAGAGCTACCCACCGCCGATGTACAACGCCGCCGGCCCGATTCTCGGCGTACCACTGACGCTGAAGATCACCGGGGGTGTGAGGTGGTGACAAGCGGCCGGGCTGCGCTCGAGCACGGGGCATAACGGGCGCCGCACGGATCATGCGGGCGAGGGACGGGGGCATCGCTTGGACCCGCCCTTTGTGGCGCGCACATAATGCCTTCGCGCGCGAGTAAAGTAGCGACCTCGTGGATGAGAGCATCAGCAAAGTCGCGATCCTCGGCGGTGGAACGGCCGGATGGATGGTTGCTTCAGCGCTGGCGAAATCCTTCGGGTCAGCGCTCGCAGTCGTGCTCATCGAGTCCGAGGAGATCGGCATCGTGGGAGTGGGGGAGGCCACCGTTCCGCATCTGAATGCCTTCAATAAGCTGCTCGGGATCGAGGAGGCGGAGTTCGTCCGCGAGACCAAGGGTACTTTCAAGCTCGGCATCCAATTCGTCGACTGGGCCCGGCTCGGAGACCGCTACATTCACGGCTTCGGGACGATCGGCCGGGACCTCGGGCTCATGCCCTTCCATCAATATTGGCTCAAGGCGCTCCGAGCGGGGAAAGCAAAGCCCGACATCGGTGTCTATTCTCTAAACACCCTGGCCGCGCCCGCCGGCAAATTCATGGTCTCGCCGGTCGATGCGCCGCGTGATACGCCGCTCGCGGAGATCGCCTACGCCTATCACTTCGACGCTGGTCTTTACGCGCGCTACCTGCGCCGATATGCCGAAACGCGCGGTGTCAGGCGCATCGAGGGCAAAGTGGTGGAGACGCGGCTGCGGCCGACGGATGGTTTTGTCGAGGCTTTGGTTCTGGATGACGGGACACGGATTGAGGCCGACCTTTTCATCGACTGCTCCGGATTTCGGGGGATCCTCATCGAGCAGGCGTTTCACAGCGGCTACCAGAACTGGACGGAATGGCTCCCGTGCGATCGTGCGGTGGCAGTGCCGTGCGAAATCGCCACGCCGCCGACACCCTACACCCGCTGCACGGCCCGCGCGGCGGGCTGGCAATGGCGCATCCCGCTGCAGCACCGCATTGGCAACGGCTATGTCTATTCGAGCCGCTTCGTGAGCGATGACGAGGCGACGGCGACCTTGTTGCGGCACCTCGATGCTCGGGCGCTCGGTGAGCCGCGCCTACTGAGTTTCACGGGCGGCAAGCGCCATAAGGGCTGGCAGAAGAACGTGGTCGCTTTGGGGCTCGCGGGCGGGTTCCTCGAGCCGCTCGAGTCGACCGCGATCTACCTCATCCAGGCCGGCATCAATCGGCTGATGAGCCTCTTTCCGCGCAAGGACTTCAAGCCGGTTCTCATCGAGCAGTACAACGCCCAGGAAGCCTTCGAGTTCGAGCGCATTCGCGATTTCCTGATCCTGCATTACCACGCGACGGAGCGCGATGACTCGCCGTTCTGGAGCTACTGTCGCACAATGTCGATCCCGGAGAGCTTGCAGCACTACATCGACCTCTTCCGCGAGAGCGGTTGCTTCTTTCGTAACGGGACCGAAATGTTTGGCCTGACGAGCTGGGTGCAGGTGATGCTCGGACAGAGGATCATGCCCAGGAGCTATCACCCGGCGGTCGATTGGGTGCGGGACGAAGATCTTTATCAGTACGTGGATCACGTCGAAAAAGTCGTAGCGAGCTGCGTCGCCGCGATGCCGCCGCACCAGGCCTTCATCGACCGGCACTGCAAAGCGTCTTCTGCATGAGAAAAGGGCTGCACCGGCCTGCAGCGGGTATCGCCCTCGCGCTCGCCTGCGCGATGCTCGCGCCACCCGCACAGGCGGCGGCAGAGTCGGGGTGCCCGCGATTCGTGGCCGTGCAGGGCGGCTATGCGGTCTCGGCGGCCTTCTCGGTAGTTGGCGAGCACCACGCCATCATCGTGCTACCCAAGTGTCTGCGGGCGCGGGATCTCCTGTCGATCCGTCCTCTGCGGTTGAACCCGGACGAGTACCTGGTACTGCAAAAATGCAAACCAGCGGCATGCTCGCAGGCGGAGGTCGTGCGGGCCTGGAACAGCAGCGGCTACATGGGCCCATACCCGGTGCTCACGGATAAGATTCCCGTCGAGGCGGGTACAAGCTACCTGCTGTGGATGCAGCACGTCCCGATTCCGGGCACTGACATCTTCCGGCTCATCGAGCGGCGTGGTCCGCCGCTCGTGTTCAAGCCATTCGGCTGCCTCACCGCCTTCCCCTATGCGCAGCGCGCCCTGCAAGCGGCAAGGAAGAGCGGACCTGAAAGGATCACCAACGCCGTGCGGCAGGGTGGCACATTCGTGGCAACGTTCCAGGACGGATCGGTGGTGAGAATGCAGGCGCTGCGCCCCCGATGATGGGCCGGGCTGATCGCCGGCGACCGGTTTTGGTGGGTCTCGCGCTCGGCGCGCTCGCCACGCTCCTCTCATGCCGAACATGGGCGTCCACCCCGCAGGTGGTGCGCATAGATGCCGCCGCTGCCGCTAGGCCATTTCCTCATTTCTGGGAGGAAATGTTCGGCTCCGGCCACGCGACGCTCGCGATGCGCGCGGACTACCTGCGGGATTTGCGCGCGGTCAAGCGAATCACCGGCTTCGGCTATGTCCGCTTCCACGGCATTCTCGACGATGATGTCGGCGTCTACACGCGGGACTATCAGGGCAATCTCGCATATAACTTCACCTACGTCGATACCATCTACGACGGGTTACTCGAGAACGGGGTGCGCCCCTTCGTCGAGCTGAGTTTCATGCCTCGGGGGATCGCGGCCAACCCGGACGATCTATACGACTTCTGGTATAGACCCAACGTGTCACCGCCGCAGACCTACGCCAAGTGGGCGGCCCTCATTCAGGCGTTCGCGCGGCATTTGATAGCGCGTTACGGCATCGATGAAGTCTCGAAGTGGTATTTCGAGGTCTGGAACGAGCCCAACGAGATCTTCCGCGGCAGCTCGTGGCGGCAGCAGACGTATTTCGATCTATATGACTCCACCGCCCGGGCGCTGAAGGCCGTGAGCCCGCGCCTTAAGGTCGGTGGCCCGGCGACATCCCAAGGAGCCTGGATCGCCGCATTCCTCGAGCACGTGTCCTCGCACCGCGTGCCGATCGATTTCATATCGACACACGCCTACGCGGATGATGCTTCCGTGGGACTCTTTGGCAGCGACCGCCCGGTACCCTACGACGACCGCGTTTGCCTCGCCGTCGAACGCGTGCGCCGGGAGATCGCCGGCTCACGCCTGCCTGATCTGCCGCTCTATCTTACCGAGTGGAGCGTGATGGGCGCCGACAACGCGCGCGATACGACCTACGTAGGGCCTGCGTTGGCGGACACCATTCGCGAGTGCGACGGCAGCGTGCAGATGATGTCGTTCTGGACGTTTTCGGATGTCTTCGAGGAAGACGGCCCGAGCCGCGGCCCCTTTACCGGTGGATTCGGCTTGCGCGCCTACGGTGGTATCAACAAGCCGAGCTATTACGACTTTGCGCTGCTCCATGAGTTGGGCGATGAGCGTCTCGCCAACTCCTCGCACGATGTCATCGTCACCCGCACCCCGAAGGGAGGCCTGGCGATCGCGTTATGGAACCTCGTCGATCCGGGCGTGAAGGGGAAGCCCAGGACGCTGCGGCTCGAGATCCGCGACGTGCCCGCCGAGGCGCCGGTTGCGATAGAGCGCGTCGATGACCAACATGGCAACGTGCTGCCGCTCTATCGGTCGATGGGAAGTCCACGCTACCCGACGCCCGAGCAAGCCGCGCGCATGAACGCCGGGAGCGCGCTGCCGCCGCCGCAAATCGTGCACCTGCGCGGGGGTGAACTATCCCTGACCCTGGAACCCGATGCCCTCCTGCTGCTCAAAATCGCCGCGAAAACCGCGCGCACATCATCCGGCGCAGGGCAGGGGTGAGGCGGCGCGCCACCGATGCGTCAATGACCGGCGGGTCGTGCGCCCGGCGGACGCGGCCCGACGCGCGAGCCTTTGGTGACGAGGGTCTTCGGAGCGCCAGGGGCAGTTGTGAGCCAGCCGCCGCTGAAACCCGCGCGGCGCAGGCCGCGCACGATGTTCGGATTGCGCCCGGCGAGACGCCAGATGAGGCCCGAGCGGTAATTCTCCAACATCGCGAGCGCTGCACCGGTATCGATGCCGACGTAGGCATGGTCGAACCAACCACCCTGGCCAAAGCTCGGGTTGAAGGCATCCACGAAACCGTAGCGCCCGTAGATGCGGGCGCCGAAACGGGCCCTGAGCGCCTCGATGGCCGCCTCGACGAGATGGGGCGCGAAGGGCAGGGCTGCCAGGACCGCAAGGGGCGCCAACGTGCCATCATCGGGCGCATCACCATCATCGCCCCGCGCCTCGTAGCCCCAGAATCTGCGGACGGTGCCATTCATCTCGATGCGCTCATCGCCCGGTCCATCGCTGGCCGAGAGACCCCAGATATCCGGGCCGTAGTCGCGCCAATGATCCGGGTTCTCGATGGCGTAGCGGCGCTGCGCCAGCACCGCGCGGCGGCTGTTGATGAAATAGTCGATGCCGTGGGCTCGCATGAAAGGATCGGCGATGCCGCGAAAGTTGATCCACACCTCCGAAAACTCGTGCCCGAAGAGCGGACCGAAGCCGACGTACTGATAGCCCTGGTGGACGCCCCAGGTGCGCTGGTATCCCGCGGTGTAGACGCTCCAGGCGGCGGCCGGCAAAGGATGAGTGCGCGAGCCGATCGCCAGGACGTACATCAGCACCGCCTCGTTGTAGCCGATCCAATCGTAATCCGCGAAGCCCCGCGCGCGCGACCAATCCATCGCGACCGCCGGCGAGCGCGGCGCCACCCACCGCCAATCGGCCCGATCGAGCAGACGCTGCGCGCGCAAGCGCAGCTCACGCTCGGGCCCCGACGGGCCGTCGAAATAGCTTTCCGCAGTGACGATGCCGCCGAAAAGCAATGCACTATCGACGGGCGACACATCGCTATCCCATGTCGGCCGCAAGGTATTGAGGTCAATGAAGTGATAAAAAATGCCATGCTCAGCCGGCGCCCGAGACAGCGTGCGCAGCATCTGCAGGCACCGTGCGAGCGCGGCCGCTCGCGTCACGTAATGACGTTGCGCGCCGATGACGTAGGCGGTGAGACCGAAACCCAAGCCGGCGATGCTGGCGTAAGAGGAGCTCGGCATGCGGTCCGGTATGAGTCCGGTGCGCGGATCGACGTTGTCCCAGAAATATTCGAACATGGGCCGTTCGAGCCCGGCGAGCCCCAGCGGAAGGGTCGCTGCGGCGGCGCCGGCCGAGGCCGGGAGATGAAATGCGCCCGCGACGCAGAGCGCTGCGCGGGCGAGTCTCCAGGCGCCCGGCCACCTGTCCGTCAAGGAAAGTCCCTCTTGCGATCGATCACGCGCCGGCCTTCATGGACGTCAATCTCGACGTTGACTAGTATAGGTGGCACGCTCTTTGAGCGTCAATCGCGCCGCCGCGCGATCGACATAACACCAACACGCGCCGAGGGCGAGATGAGGTGCAGGAATCGCTGGAGCTGGGCAGTGCTTGCCGCCGCCCTGATACTGGCCCCAGTGGCCGGCGCGGCGCCCGTGATCCGGATGACCATCGATGCGCGAGCGGTCGGTGAGCCGTTTCCGCATTTCTGGGAGCAGATGTTCGGCTCCGGCCGTGCGGTGCTCGCGCTGCGGGCGAACTACCAGCACGATCTGGCGATGATGCGATCGGTCACCGCCATCGGCTACGTGCGCTTTCACGGCATCTTGGACGATGACGTGGGGCTGGTGGGCGATCAGACGGCCTTGTTCTACGACAAACCGTCCGCGGCGCGCCCACCTTATGATTTTTCATATGTCGATCAGATCTACGATGCATTGCTCGCTCGCGGCGTGCGCCCGTTCGTGGAGCTCGACTTCATGCCGAAGGCGCTCGCCGCCAACCCGCAGCTGCTGCATTCATTCTGGTACCACCCGAACGTCTCGCCGCCGGCCAGTTACGCCGCCTGGGACCGGCTCATCCGCGCCCTGGCGCGGCATCTCATCGCCCGCTACGGCATCGAGGAGGTTGCGCAGTGGTATTTCGAGGTCTGGAACGAGCCAAATCTTGATTTCTGGGGCGGCGCTCCGCGCCAACAGACCTACTTCAGGCTTTACGATCACACGGCGCGCACTCTGAAGAGCGTCAGCCCCCGTCTGCGGGTCGGCGGACCGGCGACAGCCCAGGCCGCGTGGGTGAGCGCGTTTCTCGCTCATGTGGCCGAGAGCCGGGTGCCCATCGACTTCCTCAGCACGCACGTCTACGCCAACGACACGGCCGAGAACGTCTTTGGAACGCAGGAGACGATCAGTCGGCGGACGATGGTCTGCCGCGCGGTCCGCAAGGTGCACCGGGAGATCGAGCGCTCCTCGTATCCGCGCCTGCCGCTCATCATGTCCGAGTTCAACGCCAGCTACGCCAATGAGCCGGATGTGACCGACACCCCTTACATGGGACCGTGGATCGCATCCACCATTGCCCAGTGCGACGGCTTGGTGCAGGCCATGAGCTACTGGACGTTTTCCGATGTCTTCGAGGAAGGCGGCGTCATTCGCTCGCCTTTCCACGGCGGATTCGGGCTGATTGCCGAGGATGACATCCCCAAGGCGGCCTTCAATGCCTTCGCCCTGTTGCACAAGTTAGGCAATGTCAGGCTGAATGCCGCGGCGCATTCCGCACTCATCACGCGCACGGCGGCCGGCAATCTGGCGATCGCGCTCTGGAACTACGCGCCGCCGGATGGCACCGGGGCGCGCTACACGCCACCACCGGCCAACAGGCCGCTACGGATTTTCGACCTCACGATTCATGGCATTTCGCCCTCGGCACCTGCAATGCTGTGGAGAGTGGACGATCGGCACAGCAACGTGCTTCAGGCCTACGATGGGATGGGGCGGCCTGCATGGCCGACACCGACACAGATCGCGGCCTTAAGAAAAGCCGGCGCGCTGGCGGCGCCGCAACGCACCCGACTCGATCAGGGCCGCATCCAGGTCCAGGTACCGCAGCACGGCCTGGTCCTGTTGCAAATCGAGGCCGGCAATCCTGGCGTCGCGAAATAGGAGGTACTGCCACAATGAAACTCATGCGAGCACCTTTTATATTGACAGCGCTCGTCGCGATCTCGAGCACATCCTTCGCTTCCGGATTGGCGCTTCATGCCTCAGCCGCGCCGCCCCAGGCGACTGCTGCGCCAACAGCGGCACCTGCACCGCAGGGGACAGCGAAGGTCTGTCTCGATGTCCAGACGGACGACCATCTCACCCACGCGTTTGCCGATACCCTGAGGCAGACGATCGCCGCATCGGGCACCTTCAGCCTCGCCGCGACGACTGATTCCTGCAGTCTGCAGCTTCACGTTCCGGGCAACCTGCTTCGCTTCGAAACCGCAGGCGGTGTCATGGTGAGCACGGTCGTGATCGTCACTTCGCCATCGGGCCACTACCTGTCCGCGAGCATCACGGCCTGTCAGGCGAGTAACCTCAAACCCTGTGCGGTGCGAGCGGTCGCCGCCGCCAAACTCGCTTTGCTGGTGACAGGTGATGGGACGTGAGATCGAGCCGGAGGTATTTTTTGTGACGAAAGCCACGCGAACACCAAAAGTTGGATTGAGGCTGTTGTCCCTGGCGTTGGCCAGCGTTGCCCCCGTATTGGCGCAGACTGCCGTGATGCCTCGTCCAATGACGCTCAACGATGTGTTTCGCGTCAAGGGGGTGGGGGATGCGAAGGTCTCACCTGACGGAAAGTGGGTGCTGTATACGGTCTCGTCAATCGATTTAAAGAAGGACAGCCGGCATACGGACTTGTGGATGGTGAGCTGGGATGGGAAGCAGGATATTCAATTGACGTATGACTACGACAAGCCCGTGAGCTCCCCCGAGTGGAGCCCGAATGGGAGCTACATTTCCTTTCTTTCGGACCGGAAGGGCAAAGTCGAGGGCACGCAGGTGTGGGTGCTTAGCCGGCGCGGCGGGGAGGCGCGACAGCTCACCGATGTGAGGAAGAAGCAGGGCGAGATCAAAGCTTACCGATGGTCTCCGGATGGCAAGCGGCTGCTGCTCACGATACACACCGGCGGGACGGTGAGCGCGAACGCGTTCAACGATGAGAGGGAGAAGAAGTATCTGCCGCCGATCGTGATCACGAATTACCTCTTCAAGCAGGACATCGTGGGCTACGTGACGGCGAAGTCGCATACGTTCCTCTATTTATATGACACCGCGACCGGCAAGGCGACAAAACTGACAGCCGACGAGAAGTATGACGAGGACGGCGGCGCCTGGTCTCCGGATGGTAAAGAGATTGCCTTTCTCAGCAATCACACAGCGCAGCCGGAGCGCGACATCACCGCGAACGTGTTCGTAGTGGCTGCGAAGGCAGGGTCAGAGCCCCGCCAACTGACGCACTACGCAGGCGAGGACGCGGGACCCCTGGCGTGGAGCCCCGATGGGAAGGAGATCGCATTCCTACGCGGCGGACCGGTGAAGTACTGGCAGTACCAGGAGAACCGGCTGGCGGTGATCGCGGCTGAGGGCAACGGACACGCGAAGGTCGTAACGGCGAATTTCGACCGGCCCATCGAGGACCCGCAGTGGATGCCGGACGGCAAGCACATCATTGCGCTGGTGACGGATGACAGGAACCAGTATCCAGCGAAGATTGACGTGGCAATCGATACTGTCACGCGGCTGGTGGGCGGCGCAGGCGTTGCCCCGGGCCATTCCGGAAAGGCGGGGCATGAGGCGCTGCTGTGGACCACCGACACCCGGCCAAGCGAAGTATATGCGCTGCGCGATGGACGTTTGAGGCAGTTGAGCCACCAAAACACGCCGCTGCTGAGGGAGCTCGTGCTGGCTAAGGCCCGGAACGTGGAATGCAGGAGCCAAGACGGCACGCGCGTGGACGGTCTGATTACACTGCCGGATGAGCCTGAGGCGATCAGGCCCTATCCGATGCTCCTGTGGATTCACGGCGGACCGCAGGGGCAGGACGCGCACGCCTTCTCGGAGATGCGGCAGTTGTTTGCCGCCCGCGGCTACGCGGTGCTGGACGTGAACTATCGCGGCAGCAACGGGCGCGGCATCGCGTATCAAAGGGCGATCTGGGCGAACTGGGGCGTGGATGAGGTGCAGGACATCCAAGCCTGCGTGAACAAAGTCATTCAGGAGGGCATCGTCGATCCGAGACGCATGGGCGTGGGTGGCTGGAGCTACGGCGGTATCACGACGGACTTCATGATCGCGAGCACCAATGAGTTCAAGGCGGCGACCTCCGGCGCGGGTATGGGGGATCCGCTCGTACTTTATGGCGTAGACGAGTACGTGAATCAGTACAATTTCGAGCTGGGACCGCCGTGGAAGGATCTGCGCACCTACATCAAGATCGCGTATCCGCTGCTGCATGCGGACCGGATTCACACGCCGACGCTTTTCATGGGCGGCACGAGCGACTTCAACGTGCCGCTCGTGGGCGGCGAGCAGATGTACGAAGCGCTGCAGACGCTGCACGTGCCCTCGGCGCTGATCGTGTATCCGCAACAGTTCCACGGATTCACCCGGCCGACGTACATTCGCGACCGCTATCAGTATTGGTTCAACTGGTACGACCGGTGGGTGTTGGGCAGGAAGGTGAAATTGACGTATCTGCCGTGGGCCAAGCAGGGAAATCAACCAGTGCAAGGTCAGTAATCCGCGAAGATCCCGCCTCTACCGCCTGTTGAATCTGTTGAAGCTTTACCCAATGGCCCGCAAAGGCGCGGTCCGTGCCCGCAGCCGCACCGGGGCGGTCTCCGGAAAGAGCATGTACGCGATCTGTCCAATGGCCGTAGCCCCGACCAGGTACCAGGCGGGCGCGATCGCACTGCCGGTCACGTGTATGAGCCAGGTGACGACGAGCTGGGTCGTGCCGCCGAAGAGGGCGATGGCGGTGGCATAGGCGGTACCGAACGCGCCGCTCCTGATGCGTCGCGGCAGCGCCTCGATCATTGCGGCGCAGAACGACCCGAAGTTCGCCCAGGAAAACGCTGAGAGCAGGACCATTCCCCAGACCAGCGCGGTGGCTGAGCGCGCCGCAGCAACCCAGGCAAAGACCGGGTATATGGCGAGCAGAAAGACAAGATTGCACCAAACGTTGATCCGCCAGCGGCCGTATCGATCCGACAGGTGCCCGGCGAGCCTCACGGCCGGGATGCCCGCCGCAAAGCTCGCGAGCGACGCAAGAAACCCCGTTCGGGCCGACAGGTGCAGAGTCGATTGCGCGTACGTCGCAATGTAGATGAGGATGTACGTGCCGACGGTACCGGCGGCGATGATGATGAGGCCCAAAACGATGATCCGCCAATGGCGCCGCGCCAGCTCGCCACGCCCCGGCTCGAACGCTTCCGCAGGCGATGCGCCGACGATACGCCGCGCCTGGGGCATGTCCGCCTCTCCATCGTGGAGCGTCTCGCAGACATTGCTTCGCAACCAGTAGCCGACCGGAACCGCCAACGCGCCGACGAGAAAGGCGATGCGCCAGCCGTAGGCATCGAGACTCCCCGCGCGCAAGATCGCCGCGAGCGCCGCGCCGATGAGGCTCCCCATGAGCAGGGCGATGAGCTGGCTCACGCCCTGCCATGAGACGGTCGCGGCGCGCCTCTCGGGAAGGGCCACTTCGGCGAGAAAGGCTGTATTCGCGCCGACTTCACCGCCGACTGAGAACCCCTGTGTCAGGCGCGCCAGTACCGCGAGGATAGGAGCAGTCAGACCGATCCGCGCATAGGGAGGAATGACCGCGAGCCCGACGATGGACGCGCCGATCATGATCAGGGACAAACGCATCACCGGCCGGCGGCCGGCCCTATCGGCGTAAGCGCCAAGCACCAAGGCCCCGAGCGGTCGGGTGAGAAATCCGGCGCCGAAGGTGGCGAGCGACAGCATCAGGCTGACGTAGGCACTGCCCGCCGGAAAAAACGCATGCCCGATCTGGATGGCAAACAGCCCGTAGACGAAGAAGTCGTAGAACTCGAGCGCATTGCCGATGGTCGCGGCAAAGACGTCCCGCGCCCGGGGTGCGGACCGCACCGCCTGGTTCTGCTCGTCGATCACGCAAGCTCCGCGACCGGCGGTGCCGGGGAGAGCTGCCGGCGAAGGACGATGGTGAGCAAAATGCAGGCTGCGGCGCTAACCCGAGCATCGGCGAGGAAGGCACCGGTGATGCCAAGCCAGTCGTAGCTCCGCGGGTCGACGAGAAAACCGACGCACAGGTAAAGGGATCGCAGCGATGTGCAGGCAAATGATGCCGAGAGAAGCATGAGAAGTGGTAGAGCCAAGAACACTTCGCGGCGCTTGAGCAGGAAGGCGGCCTCGCGGGCAAATCGACTGAAGTTTCCGCTGGCGGCCAGCTTACCTGGAGGCGGAGCGGGAATCAGAGGAAACACGAGCAGCGGGGCGAGAAAAGCGACGAGCATGACGGCCTCGACTTCGATCAGCGAGGCGTGGTGAGCCACCGTGAATGCCGTCAGCCCGCGTATCCCCAGGCGCGGGTGATCGCGATGGCGATAGGCTTCCAGCCAGGGGTGAAATAAAGCGCGATTGCACCGACCTCGCTGGCGACAAGAAGAGTCGCGCCAATCGCGAAGGGGCGATTGAGCGTGCCGCGCCGCCACAAGTCCCATCCCGCCATCAATCCGAGAAGCAGCAAGTTGCCGTAGAAGGTCGCAATCAGATACGACCAGAAGGTATCAGGGAACGGGACCAGCAGGGTTCCGGTGATGCGCGCAAAACCGGGATCGGCGAGCGACACCATGGCGAGCATCATCATGCGTTTGTGGCTGGCCGGATCGCGCCGTAGAAAGTATCCGGCGGCAGTAAAGAGACCAAATCCTCCGATATCGAGCAGGTTAGAAAGGGGATGAAGGACTGGTCCGCGGGGTGCATCGCCAGCAGCTGCGCGTCCAACGTCAGTGCTGCCGCCGAAGTGCGGCATATCGAGTCCAAATCCGCCGATGAGCCCTGCCCACATGAGGCCAACCCAGAGCAGATAGGTCTTTCTGTCTTCGCGCGCATCCCAAGGATCGACTCGCGCTATTGCAATTGTCGACATTGCTCCCCCCGCTCGGGCCCATGGCGCGAACAGCCAGTGATCGGGCCGGGCGGCCAATCAGGCGGCCCTCCGAAGAGGACCGCCCAATTTGCTGTAGCGTTTACGGGTGGGAAGGCGTGTAGCTCAGAGACGGATCGTAGCGATCGACATGCGCTTCCGAGCTTGCGATCGCGTCCTCGATGGACTTACGTATCTCGTCGGCTTTCCGCTGGCCGTCAACATTCGCCAGCATCTTCCACACCGACGGGGATTCAGGTGTGCCGATCTCCGCCCAGCTCTTGGCCGGGATAATCAGCTGGAAATCCGGCGCGCCGGGCCCGGCGTAGTTCATCTCATCCAGCTCGGAGTAATACGACCAGTTGGATTTGGCCTCGGCCGCATAGATCGCCTTGACACCGTTCGTGAAGGCGTCATACGCAGCCATACCGGGCTTGAGCGTGAAAGAGATGACCTCCGTGAGCGGCGTCACTGGGGCCATATCATTGGGATAGTGGCTGAACCCCGGCATCACGGTCGTCACCGCCGCGGTTTCACTCAGCAAATGCGGATTGACGTCCGCCTCGAATACCGCATCGCAGACGCCCGCCATGGCATGATTGGTGTCGAGGCCCGCCCAGTTTGGAAGCATAACCACGTAGGAATACACATAGGTATTTCCGGTCACGTGTTCCAGGGCCGGCACGGCAAACTTGTAGCCGTGTTGGCTCAAGCATTGATTGTAGCTTTTCACGCCAGCCTCGTAAGCTGCCGCTTCGGCCGGCGCCACGGTGTCTTCGATATCGTAGGACAGGCTTGTCGGATTCGTGTCCGCCGCCTGAGCGGGCCTGGCGGTAACCGCCTGAGCCAGCCCCAGCGCGCCCGCAAGCAGCAGCGCGGAGAGGGTGCCCTGGAGTCGTGTGGTGGATTGCATGATGTTTTCCCCGAATGAGCCGCATGATGTTTTAAGTCGCGCTGCAAACGAGCGGCCCGATCCTTCACGGACCGCACCGAGTGCAACGAGGCTAGTCTGACGCGCCGATAGCATCGCACTTTGCCGTTTGTCTCAACTGGCACAGACGGGACCGAGTGTTTCGCCGAGACGCAGGGCAAAGCGCCGCGCGGCCACCTGATCCGCTGGCGTTGCGAGGCACGTCGACTGGTCTGAGCGAGGCAAGCGGCGGCCGAGAGCATGCACACCTCGCTGAGACGCCCGGGAAAACATGCTGCCGCCGACGTGGGAGCATGGCAGCCGGCATCTCGTCCTGGCGCTCAAAGAATGTGCAGCGGCAGCGAAACAGACCCCGGCCCCTCCTGCCGCCCGCCACCTGGGGCCGCGGCGAGGTCGCGCCGTTCGCACCGAGTGATGGCCATGGGTGCCACTTACGAGGGAGCGGCAGGATTGCGCGCCTACCGCCAGATGAGCGCCGCGACGTGCGTGATCTCAGTGCGCGATGATCCGGGCAGCTTCCACGCACAATGCCGGGTCCACCACCTGGGCTCGGCCGTGCTCGCGGAACTGCGCAGCAGCTCGATGCGATACCGTCGTTCCGCGCGTCACATCGCGTGCGGCGCTTACGATCACTATCAGATCGTCTTCAATCTGTCGGGTCGGATTCACTATCGAGCGGGGCGTCGGTCGGCGGTCGTACGCCCCAATGACATCATCATACTGGATAGCGCGCGTGAGACGGACGCGTACGTTCATGCACCGGATCAGGGCTCGGCGCATGCGCTCACACTGTTTGTGGCGCGCACCGCGCTCCCGGCTTTGCGCCGGGAGGCGGACGGGGGGCATTTTCTGCTGTTGCCTCGCGAAGAGGCGCCGGCGCGGGCGGCACACGAGCATCTGGGGCAGATATTGAATGCGATCGAGGCCGGGACGCGGGCTCAGGCTCGGGCGGCCACGCAGGCTCTGATCGGAGTGCTGGCCGGAAGCTTAGGGCGCCGCCGGCACCTGCCGCCGGCACTCCGCCGAGCCGCGCCTCGAAGGTCAGTCGATTCCCTCGAGCGCCTCATCGAGCGGCGCCTCGACTCACCGGCGCTCTCCCTCGAGCTACTCTGCTCGCACTGCGGCTGCTCGCGAGCGACGTTGTACCGGCTGCTCGAGGCCGAAGGCGGTCCGATCCGGTACATTCGGCAGCGGCGCATGCAGCGGGCGTTCCAGGAGCTCATATCCGGCCGCGTGTCTCAGGGGCGGATGATCGAGCTCGCCCTACGGCACCGCTTTGCGAGCGAGGCGACGTTCAACAGGGCATTCCGCCGCACCTTCGGCATCCCTCCGGGGGAAGTACGCGCGATCGCGATGCGGTCGCGAGGCGCGGTGCACGCCGCTCGCGCGCCGGTCGTCCGAGCAGGCAGCGAAACCGGCCGGCCGATCGATTGGATCCGGGCTTTGCCCTATGAAGGGTGAAAGCTCTCGGGCTCGGCGAGCTTGAGGCAGTCTCTGACCGTCCGAGCAGCTGCCACCAGGAATACGATCAGCTGCGTGGCGTAGACGTGGTCTACCGCGGCACGGCCGGTCGTCGTCAGGACCAGGGAGCCATGGGTGAGGAGGAGAAGCCCTCTTCGCTGGGCGGCATCCATCATGCGACGCACGTGCAGGCGTGAGACCGAGAAGCGCTTGGCCGTCTCGGCAGGGTGGAAGACGATTGGATCGTGCGGTGGAAAGCCATCTCTAGCGGCCACGACCAGGCCGTGCACGATCTGGGTTCCGGCATAGCTGTGCATGAAGGTTCGGAAGAACGGGTCCTCGATGTCAATGTCCTTTAGACCCTCGAGGTACGCATCGCTGATGTAGCGCACATAGCTTTCGAACACGCCCGGCGCATCGAGGGAGGCGAGCACGCTCGAGACGGCCGGCTCGATGACGGCGGCACTCTCCAAGGTAGCTCGCATATGCCGGCGCCAGGTCTCGAGAAAGCGCGGAGTAGGGTCGTAGCGTCTGGCCGCTTTGGCCTCGCAACGAGAGGAGGGCGTCGCGTAGCCCAGATGTTGAAGATACATCAGCAGCAATCGCGCCCGGCCAGGGCTGACCAGCCCCGTCGACGCGCACAACGCCTTCAGCCGCGGCAAGGTCAGGCCGCCGGTCACATGTAGATACGCGAGACACTTGGCCGCCACGTTCCGGCCCGCGTCCTTCAAGAGGGCATCGAGCGCGCGATCCGCCTCGGCCTGTGCCAACATGGAGCTGGCGAATGTGCGTGCGGCGTCCGAATAGCGGGGACTCGCGCGCACGCGCGCATAGCGATCTTCGGCCGTCGCGGCCTGCTCATCCCAGGCTAGTAGGTCTATTAACCGGCCGGTCGCATCCCCCATACCGGTCCAAGATTATCACGAGGCGCTCATCTGGCCCGAGGCCCCTCCGGATTCGGCAGGTTTTCGAGGCCCGCATTGCGCGTGCGCAGGCGCGCTTCGCTGGAGGGCCACCCCACGGGAACTCCTCGCAAGGTGACGTGCCTTGCCGGGCGGCACTCCGAAGGCGCGGCGGAATGCGCGATTGAAGCTCGCTTCGCTCGCGAATTGATGCGCCAGCGCAAGATCGACGATGCGAAGGTGAGTCGATTGTCCGGATGTGAGCTCGCGAAAAGCACGCAGCAGGTGCCGTCTCCGGATGTATCGGGCGAGCCCTCGCTCCGCCTCGAAGAGCCGGTAGACCGTGGCGCGGGACCAGCCGGAGCGCGCGCAGATGAACTCGGCCGAGAGGGCGGGTGAGTCGAGGTGCTGCTCCACAAGGCGCTTCAAGGATTCGAGCGCCGCACCGCGCAGGCGCATCATCGGCAATGACCCCTGTTGTTTTCGTGCGCCCGGAGGCTAGAGCGCGGAGGACGGAAGATCAACGTACATTTTTGACCATGGCAGGTCTCGGGCGCCGCCTGAGGCCCACGGAGCGCGCCCCGGAACCGGCCGGCGCCGAGCGGTGCGGCATCCATCAGATCGCGAGCGTCGATTGAGACGATCGGCAAAACGCCGCTCGCCTCGCGCGTCGAAACTTCGGCATCGGTCGTGCGCACGGGCTGCGCGCATGTCGCAGCTTCGCAGCGGTATCCGGTAGAGTGTCAAAAAATCTGTCGGCCCCTTGCGGGAACGGCAATCTGACGGGACGGAGAGTTTCTATATGCGTAAGACGGGTTTCGCCGCCGCGGTCGCTCTGCTGGCATCCTGCGCCGCAGTGGCTGCGCCGAGGAGCGATCCGCCGCCGCCCTGGGCATTCATGCTTTTGCATGAGGAGAGCGACCCGGCGCCCGCAAGCCGGCTGATCACGGTTCCGGGGTCCGCGCTGCAGATGACGGAGAAGGCGCTCAACGATCCCTTTGCGGGCGCGGACTGGTTCCCCGCGGATCATCCCACGATGCCCGAAGTCGTGGCGCACGGACGCCGCCCGCGATTGTGGGCGTGCAGCTACTGTCATGGTCCGACCGGGGTTGGCGACCCGGCGAGCGCGGCGCTTGCCGGTCTCCCGGCCGCCTACATCGAGCAGCAGCTGGCCGAGTTCTGCGCGGGACGCCGGCAGTGCGCGGTCGCGAAGACGGCATGCGGCGAGGCCATGCCGCAGATCGCCCGCTTGGTGAGCGCCTCGGAGGCGAGGGCGGCGGCGATCTATTTCTCGAAGCTGCACTATCGCCCGCGCGTGCACGTGGTAGAGGCGGCGAGGGTGCCGAAAACCCGCTACGGCAATCTTTTCCCGGTCAGACTCGCAAGCGGCGGCACGGAGCCGATCGGCATGCGAATTCTCGAGATGCCGGACAACGTAGCGCTCGAGCACGATGACGATCGGGTGTCCATAACGGCCTACGTTCCACCCGGAAGCGTGGCGCTCGGCAAGTCGCTGGTGGAAAGCGGTGCCGGCGCGCGTCCCTGCGCCTCCTGCCATGGGCCCCGGTTGCAGGGCGTCGGCATGGTGCCGCCCCTTGCCGGCCGAACGCCGACTTACATCGTCCGCCAGCTCTATGACCTCCAGTACGGCTATCGGCGCGGCGCGGCGGTGGCGCCGATGGTGCCGGAGGTCGCCCATCTCACCGCGCGCGACCGCATCGCCATTGCCGCCTATCTCGCCTCGTTGCCCCCCGAGCAACCCATGAAGGAAGCGATGCGCTAGATGTTTGATCTTGGCCGATTCGTCGATGACCTCCGTGCCTCGCTGGCCGATCGGACGCGGATCGCGACCCAGGAGATCATCGCCCGCGCGGTTTCCGACCCCCGCTCGATCGTCCGCCACTTAGGCGAGCCTGACAAAGCGGGAGTGCGGATTCTCCACCGCGCACCCGATCTGACGGTGATCAACGCCATCTGGGCGCCGAATCAGTTTGCGCCACCCCACGAGCATCGCCTCTGCGCCGTGATCGGCATGTATGGCGGCCGGGAAGACAACGTATTCTGGCGCCGGATTCCCGGGCGGACCCACCTGCAGGTCGAGATTTCGGGAGGGCGGGCCCTGAGCACGGGCGATGTCGTCGTCCTCGACCGCGACGTCATCCACTCCGTAATCAATCCCGTGGCGGCATTGAGCGCCGCTCTTCATGTCTACGATGGAGATTTTCTCGCGGTGACGCGCAGCATGTGGGATTCCGAAAGCCTGATCGAGAAGCCTTACGACCTCAATACGGTCCTCACCGTTCCGGTCGAGGGCCTTTGAGAGATCCACTCGAAGTGACCCCGAGTACAGCACTCCACCAGAGAAGGTCAACCATGAGAAAGGTAATCTCCCGCTGCCTATTGCTCCTCGGTCTGGCCTTGCCGCTGATCACCGCGGCCGCGCCGTTTCCCAGCCACTATCTTTTCGTATGGGCGATGGAAACCCAGCATCCCTACGCCTCTACGCTCGCGTTGATGTCGCCCGATCTCGCCTTGTGGCACAGGACGGAAGGATCGGGGAAGGACTTCCTGGCGGTCTTCGACATCCGTCCGGGGGCATCTTTCGGCAGACTCGTCACGATGCTCCCCGTCGGCGAGGCGGCGATGGCCCATCATACGAACTATGCGGAGCCTGCGAATGATGTCCTCTACGCGAATGACTGGATCGCAAACCGTACCTATGTGTTCGACTTGCGTGATCCCCGGCATCCGCGGCTCGTCCGGCATTTCGGCGGGATCGGCGCCTACGGCTATCCACACTCCTTTGTCTATCTTTCCAACGGCAATACGCTCGCGACATTTCAGTATTCAGGCGGGTTCAACCACGCCGCCGGCGGGCTGGTGGAGTTCGACCCGCGGGGTAGGGTAGTGAGGACCGCCTCGGCGCTCGTGCCTGGACATCCCAATATCCGCCCCTACAGCCTCGCCGTCGTCGAGAAGCTCAACCGCGTCGTCACCAGCAGCGGGGACATGATGGGCGCGCAGGACAGCCATGTGGCCCAGGTCTGGCGGCTCTCGGATCTGAAACTGATCAAGACGATGCGGTTGCCGCCGCAGCCCGACTGGTTTTACGACACGGCCGCCAATTCGTCCGAGCCTCGTGTACTGGCAGACGGCAAAACCGTCGTCGTTCCAACGTTCAATTGCGGTCTTTTCCTGGTTCGGAATCTGCCGGGAGACAATCCGACGCTGCAACATATCTATGATTTCGGCTACCGGCTGTGCGAAGTGCCGGTTGTCGCCGGTGATTTTCTGGTGGAAACCATGCAGAGCGGGCATGCGATCGTGAGCCTCGACCTGCACGACCCGGAACACCCCCACGAAGTCAGCCGCATTCTTCTACCGCCGAATGAATATCCGCATTGGCTGGCGCTCGAGCCGGACGGTGACCGACTGGCCATCGCCGGCTACGGCGCCCTCGCGACCCGGGTCCGCTTCGCGAGGATCGACCGGCGCACCGGCAAACTCACCCTCGAGCCATCGACGATCGATTTCACGCGCGCCTGGCCGGATGGCTGGCAGGGAAGTGCCATTCCGCATGGCACGGTCTTCAGCAATCCCTGAGCCGCGAGCTCAACACGCCAGCAGCAGCGCGGCGAAGGCCGTCAACCGCTGGAGGTGTCGCGTTCGCTTCAGCGGCCGATGAGCGAGTCCGGGAGCCCACCAGCGGGAAAAGCCCGCATCGGCAATGAAGATGGTGGCGAGGAGCATCAGGCGCTTGTGGGCATCGGAGCTCTTGCGCAGCGCGATGGCCGCGCCGCCCAGCGCCGCAAACGCCAGCATGTCCGCCAGTTGAATACTGAAAAATAAGGGATCGCTGCGCGGTGTGGCAAACGCGTGATAGTCAACGACAATGGAGGTCACGAGGCCGAGCACGAGCATCGCGCCATACAATGCCGTGCCAGCCATCCCGAGCTCTCGATGCAGATCCGCCCTTCGGAAGCGGATGAGCAGAACCTGGGCTGTCAACAGGCTGAGCCAACTGACGAATACGGCCCCGTGAAAGTACACCACCGCCGGGAACGGCTTGTGCGCGTGAATGCGCCCGATGATCTCCGGCACGAATCCCATGAGGATCCCGAGCCAGATTAGTACCACCATCAGCAGGAAGAAGTTGCGATCCCACCGACGAGGGTCGGCGAAACGCGTAGAAACGGCCGCCAACGGCGGCGCGACTGTCTCGATCGCTCCCATGGTACTCCGGCCTCAACGTGCTTCTGCCTCCAGTGTGAGGTACGGGGCAACCGGCGCTTTGCCCACTGTCTCAAATGAGCCCTGGGCCAGGGTGGGTGAGCCATGGACGGTGCGGATGCCGCACCAAAGAAGCCCGTCGGTGGATTTCACGCCCGCCAGTTCCGCGCGGACTTACATGAGGACCTCCTTGGATATACAAAGATAGTAGTATATCCACGCCACTCGGCGGTCAACCGTAGGGGCGGGTGAACCGTAGCGCGTCAGGCGTGGTCATCCGACCGAAACCGCACGCCGGTCAAGCCCCACAGCCGGAACCTAGCTCCTCGCCGAAGGTCAGACCTTGGTAGGTGGTGAGTATGGAAAAAGTCGGGTTCGTAAAGCGCTTAGAGAGGATCGGGCTGGTCGCTGTGGCATCAGTGCTGATGCTTGGCAGTGGAAGTACGGCATTTGCGCAGCATAGTAGCGGCTTCCACGGGGGTGGCTTCCACGGTGGTGGCTTCCACGGTGGTGGCTTCCATGGTGGTCGCTTTGGCGGCTTCCATGGTGGTCGCTTTGGCGGTTTCCATGGTGGCGGCCTTGGCGGTTTCCGCGGTGGCCTCCGCCACCCCGGCTTTTATGGCTACCGGGGATCCTACGGTTCGGGCTGGGGTCCTTGGTGGGGTCTAGGGCTGGGCCTGTATTTACCAGTGCTGCCCTGGTACTACACGACGTTCTGGTGGGGTGGTGTACCGTACTACTACGTCCAGAACGACTACTACCTGTGGGATCCGGACGCAAACGAGTACGAGCAGGTTCAGCCGCCGCCACAGGTAGCTGAGCAGGCGCAGAACGGCCAGCAGGAGCAGAACGGCCAGTTGGCGGAAGCACCACCACAGTTGTACGCCTACCCGAAGAAGGGCCAGACGGCGCAGCAGCAGGCAACCGACAAGCGCGAGTGCAGCAGCTGGGCCAGCGCCCAGACGGGCCTCAACCCGGCGGCCAATGCGATGGCAACAGCGCAGATCGCGCCCGGCAACGGAAAGCCTGATCAGGGAGGCGTAGCTGCGCACGCCACTACGCCCGCCACGGCGCAACAGTGGCAAAACTACCTGCGTGCGGAAAGCGCTTGTTTAGAGGCACGCGGCTATACGGTCGAGTGAAGCTCGTGGGCGCGAAAGTGAAAGCAACACGGAGCGGCTTGGTTCTATCGGTTGTCGTGTTCGGTTAGCGCCGATCGTGTCGCTCTTTGGTGCTGAATAAGGCCGTACCGGGCGTCGAATCGACTGGATGCGGCGGTGCATCGGGCGGCTCCCGAGCAATAAGGCTACTTCTGGTCAATGGACCTCAGAGCCTGATTAAGCGGATAGGGACATCAGGAAGCGAACGCGACATCGGTTACCGAAATCCTGGCAGGAGTTACCGAAATCTCGTGGGACCGACAGACCTCGCGGTGTCGGTCCAGCCAGATTTCAGTAACGCGGCGCCCGGCGCTCAAAGCGGGCGAGCCCATTCCCGCTTTCCAAGCATTCCGAGAACGTTAATATTGGCTATACTAGTTGCTAACGTAATTAAAAGCTGATATACAAGTTCTTATGAGTTCGGATGCTGCACTCCAGCCTATCGTGAAGCTCGGCGAGAACCTGCGTATCGCACGCAAGCGCCGCGGACTGCGCATCGTGGATCTGGCGCAGGCCGCCGGGTGTAGCCAAGACACGCTGCGCCGGCTGGAGAGCGGAGACCCTGGGGTATCCCTCGGGGTGCTCGCTCGCGTAGCGGCGGCGATCGGCCGCGCGCAGGAGTTGGCCTCGGTGATGGATGCGGCTAAAGATTTCGAGGGGCTGAAGGGCGAGGTGCAGCGCTTGCCTCAGCGCGTGCGTCGAGCCCTGCTGCCTGTGGAGAGAGTTTCCGCGGAAGGTTTCTGGAACGAGAAGCGGGCGCGCCAGGCAGCCTCCCACAGTCGCGTGGTGAGCGGCGAGATCCCGCAAAGCGCGCTGTTTGCATTCAGCGCGCAGCAGTTGCGCGGCGCTGAGTTCAAGTGGCCGAAGGGTGGCTGCTCGGCGCTGGAGAACGACGATGACGTGGAAGAACGTTCAGCTTCCGCTCTCCAGCGATGAAGTACGGCAGATTCTAGAAAACTCGAACGAGGATGCGGTGCTGGTCGGAGGCCAGGCTCTCGCCCTCTGGAGCCAGATCTACCACGTTCGGCCACCCCATGAGCTCTCGGGCGGAATTAGCGCCGACATTGATTTCATCGGCTCCGTGAGCGCAGCGAAAACACTGGGACGAGCACTCAACAGGAGCGGCGGTAGCTGGAAGCTGCACGAAGTTGATCCAGATGATGCCACGCCGCAGACGGCGAAATTGAGCCTCACCGTGAAAGACGAGGGTTACAAGGAAATCGACTTTCTGTGGGCCATCGTCGGTGTCAATACCGATCAGGTGAAAACTCGCGCTGTTGAGATGAGGCTGCCTGGCCTCTCAAGGGGCGTGAAGATCATCCATCCGCTCGACTTGCTAACGAGTAGGCTACAGAATCTGGCCCACATACCTGAGAAACGTGATGCGCAAGGCGTGGCGCAGGGACGGCTTGCCATCAGTGTCGTCAGAGCCTTCATTTCCCAGGCGCATCGTACCCGGACTTCCTCTCTAAGCGCTGGCCGCAGATCCAGGAGCTGGTGGCTGAACAGCGCGAGAGCCAGGCCAAACTATGCAGCAAGTACCCATCTTGGCCAGGCGGCATCCATGCGTAAGCTTCCGTTCTCGTCGTCATGCTCCCTCCGGCCGCAACTTGGGCGCTTGCATGCCCGAAAGCCAAGCATCGTGCTTGTTGTCGCAGTCCTCGCGGGAATGTTCATCTTGACGCTGCCGCCTAGCGCAAAGGCGGACTGCAAGTGGATTGGTTCGTCACCCAGCTGGAACCACTATTACAACGGTCGCCTTGGCACCTGATCTGGGGTTATTTTTCCAATACCGTCGCGATCCGCGGCGTCGTGGAATTCGACTCGGAGGGACACGTGATTGGGCTGCCGTGGTCTGCAAATCCGAGACTGTCACGGCGAGCTCATCCGTAAGGCAACCGGGTGAAATCTCGGCAGGGGTTACCGGAATCTCGTTGGACCGACAGGCTTTGTCGGCGCCACGAGAATTTGGTAACCCGGCGCCTTGAGAAACAGCAACTTGCGAGCGGCCAGTCTCCGCTTACCTTAATAAAATATATACTAGAATAAACAAAGGCTTATGCGAGGCTCTTTTCTATATGTTTAATTGCGGTTCGAGATTTCGGTAACGCCCGCGTTAGCAGGGTGTCTCAAGGGAAGTAGCGCGTCCGGATAGAGGGGGCGTGTGCCGTGCCTGGCGGGCGGGCATACCAGAGACTCCTCAGGTTGATAGCCGCTGCCAGCCTGAGCAGCAACCATATATTGCCCGCCGGGGCTCGGCGGACTTCTTCATTCGAGCGCGGGAGGGAGCGAGATGAAGGCATTCCAGGCTTCAAGCACCGTCGCCCCCGGGGTTGCAAAGACTTTTCAAATGAGACTATAATTAGTCTCAAGTGAGACCAGGAGGGCTTATGTTCGAATTGCGCGAAGCTGCGGGACTCCTGGGCGTGAACGTCGCCGCTATTGCTCACGCCTCAGATGTCGGTTACCTGCGATTGATTGAGAAAGGGCTACCAGTAAGCGCCCTCGAGCGAATGGCCGGGCTCGTTGCCCCGAGTGATGCCAAGTTCAAGTTTCGCATCGTTCCAAAGGCAAGCTTAGCTCGGGTGACCAGGCACCGTTTGAACTCCAACCAGAGCGTGCTCCTTGCGCGCATCGCGACAGTGTGGGCCCAGGCCCTGCGCGTGTGGAAGTCCGACGATGCGGTGCGGGAGTTCCTGTTTCGTCCACACCCTAGCCTCGAGGGCCGCCCTCCAATCGACCTCATCCTGGAGAACGAGATCGGGGCGAGCCTCGTGCGCGGGGTGCTCGGGCGGCTCGAGGTTGGAAGCGCCGTGTAGCGCGAATGAGCGCACAAACGCTCAATTGGGTCCTCAAATGCTATCGGATCGGGGATCCCCAAGGCAGCTCTCCCATCTTTGATGCGAAGGGCTCAACGCTCTATCCCGGACGCTGGAATACCCCGTCCAGCCCGATGATCTACACCAGTGAGCACTACTCGACCGCCATGCTCGAGAAACTCGTGCACGGCAGCGGACAGCTTCCGCCCAATCAGCACTATATCGAGATCACCATTCCAAATGGCCTGAGCTATGAGGTCTTCAACACGGCCGCAGTGCCAGACTGGCACCTGCCTTCGGGTGCATCGAGCAAGGCCTACGGAGAGGCTTGGCAGCAGCAGCACCGATCGGTTTTGTTGATCGTGCCGAGCGTCGTCGCACGACTTGAGCAGAATTTCCTGCTGAATCCCACTCACCCGGAATTTGTGCAGATTACGACGAGCTTACATCAGCCGGTGTGGTGGGACAGCCGGCTATTCGTGCCATAGCCGGGAGGCACATGAAGGCACATGGGACCGTCGCAGGTTTTCAGCGACTGAGGGCACAGCCGACCTGGAGCCTCTTGGCGGCCGACAACGGGCCGATTGTGATTGCACTGCTGCAGGCTCACCTAACGGAGGGCGAACGAAGCCTGCCTGCCTCCATATTCCACGATCGCATAGGACGGGACCTGGAGGAGTATGTCATCGCCGAGCTGAAAGTCGTGAAATCTGGCCGGTTTGAAACTCGACGTCTTCTTCTGATTTGCTCCGATATGTTCCTTTGACCATCTTGTTCACGCTGGTGTCTTTTCCGGCTGCAACAAGCG
>JBAUOO010000197.1:0-2129 GCA_049579785.1 Steroidobacteraceae bacterium | reverse complement strand
GTGCTGCTCAACCGTCATGGCGTGCCGTGGGCGGGACTGGTGGTCACCTACGTCGTCGGCGTGGTGTTCTTCTTCCCCTTCCCCTCCTGGCAGAAGCTGGTCTCGGCCGTCTCCCTCATCACCGTGCTCTCCTACAGCATCGGACCGGTGATTCTGCTGTACCTGCGCAAGGTGCTGCCGAACGCCGAGCGCCCCTTCCGGCTGCGCGCGGCCCGCATCATCGCGCCCATCGCTTTCATCTCTTCCAACTGGATCATCTACTGGACCGGTTACGCGGTGACCGAGTGGATGTTCGGCGCGGTAGTCGCCTACATCGTGGTGTATCTCGCATGGTATTTCGCCGCCCGCCGGCCGCTGCATGAGCTCGGCGCTCGAGAGGCCTGGTGGGTAGCGCCCTATCTCGCCGGCATGTGGGTGGTGAGCTACCTCGGCCCGGCAGGTGCGATGGGGGGCAAAGGAGTCATCAGCTTCTTCACCGGCATGTGGATCCTCGCAGGATTCAGTCTCGTCATCCTCTGGCTCGCGGTCCTCTCAGGGCAGGACCCGCAGGCCGTGCAGCTATGCGCCGATCGCGTGAAGACCCTGGCGTCGAGCGGAGTCGAATCGTACCCCGACGCTGACCTCGAGCCCGCTCCCTGATGCGCCATCGTGCCGGCCTTCACGAGCGGGCCTATCCCTTTGAAATCAAAGGACCGTTGCGGGTCCGGGATTCCCCCCTATAATACCGCGCTCCTGAAGCCGGCCCCGAGCCACCGCTCCCTTCGTCTAGAGGCCCAGGACATAGCCCTCTCAAGGCTGTAACACGGGTTCGAATCCCGTAGGGAGCGCCATGAAAACAAAGGTCTACGCTCTAGCGGCGGACTCCGTACGAAAATCGTACGAAAAAAGATGGCAGTGGACGGCCCTCGCAAACTGCAGACCGGCGTGGCCGACAATCAGATCACCGCAGCGGGCACGCAGCCGTGTCCCTCTGCCGTCACTCGGCGAGCAGTGCTGTGCGTTTGATAGCTCGAGACTGGATACCTGGGGCAGTTCGCCGAATACCACGTTCAAGCGCTGTGCGCTCGCAGTACCTGTATCTCGCGCACAGCCCGTGTCCTATCGGGATCCTCGATCGCCGGCACGGCTTCCAACGAATTGATGTAGTCGGGCGGTAACCCGTGCTCGCGGGCACCTGCAACGATGAGATCCCGATACCAGTCGTAGGGCCGGATGTTCAGGTCAATTGACGTCGCGTAGTAGGCCGAGACTCGGAGCGGCTTCCCCTGCGCCAGGACAGTCACCACACGCTCTCCATAGCCGCGGCCCAGCCCCTCGAGACCATTTAGCTTTCCTTTCTCCTCACCGTGGAGGCCGTACAGAACACCCCATACAACATCCTCTCGGTGCCCAGTCTCCTCTATGCTGCACTTGGCTGAACCGTCCTTCGATCGCTTGTTCCAACGCAAGAGGAAGCGCTCCAGAACGGCGGATTCAAGCAGGCATACCGAAGGCACTCGCGCCATAATTCGTGCGGTCAGCATATTGGACCCATCGGCGAACACTGTGGTTATTTCCGAAGTTGGATTGGTCATCGCTCATTTCCTCCCGTACCGCCGAGCCTTGTCCGCTTTCATGTTGATACTCCCGTCGAAAAGCATATGGTCACGTCGCTCCGCCGATCGAGCGAAAGCGCCACCGGCCGGCGTTCGTCCGGCGACGACGTCCCGACGCGCGTATATTCTCATTTACTCGCATGGACGCATGGGCGAACCTGGATCGGCATGCCTTCACACGGGTTAGAGTGCCAACAGACCGGCCCTCGCTCATTGGAACGTGAGCGTACTTCGTGACGTTCTGGTCTCGGATCTGCTTCTGTGGCACGGCAGCCGCTGATCAGCCAACTTGCGCAGGAGGGCCCCGCGCATCGGCCGCCTCGTTGCGCGCTTCGCTTCTCTCTACTTACCGAGCCCTACCTGGCGATCCCGGTAGACTCTCATGCAAGCGGTTTCACCACGGCTCTGGGATTCGATGTAGCCGGAGACATCACCCGCTTTCGTCTCGAACTGGATACACTTTTGCAGAGACTCGCCCCCGCACGCTGTGTCCTCTAAATTAAGGTCGAGAGCGCCATTCTCCTGACTGAGCTT
>JBAUOO010000196.1:0-3228 GCA_049579785.1 Steroidobacteraceae bacterium | reverse complement strand
TTGGGCCGAGCGCCTCCCAAGGAGGCGCCCGGTGCAACCAGTGTCGCTAGCCACCGGCGCAGCGCATCGAGGTCATCCAACCGACGGTTGGTGATCTTGCGGGCCACGGCCTCAAGTTCCCGCAGGCTCGTGACGGGGGGTGCCGCAAGCGCTTCGTTGGCCAGGAAGGCCTGTTTGCCCGGACGTCGATAGCGCAGCGCGCCCTGTCGCGTCAGATCCTGAACCCCGATCAGGAAATCCCATGCGTAGAGCGTACGGGGGGTGCGGCCCTCGTCCTTGGCTTGTAGCGCCTCGCGGCGCTTCATCAGCATCTGACCCCAACGATCGGGGGCCGAGTCATCGAACACGCGGAAATTCCCGAGCTCGGGCTTTGGATAGTAGGTGCCCTCGCCGAGTGACAGATCCGGATCGACCGCGAAGCTGAGCGGATGCTCGAGCCACGTGGGTTCATAGGCGAATCGCACGGTGCCTCGATCGTGGGAGAGCGTACCCACGCGGATGTGCTCGATGAAGTCGGCATCGAGCCAGACTTCCAACTCCTCACTCATGTCGAGGATCCATCTGCTGGAGGAGCTGACGGCGTGGTGCGCCCACGACGCCGGGGTTTGAGCGCCTGATCCTGGAGCACCCGTCCGAGCTTGTCGTCGCGGGCGATGAGATCGAGATCGGCCTCCAGCCCGAGCACTGAGAGGATGCGCACCAAGGTGCCCAGTGCGACCGCGGGACTACCGGCTTCTGCTCGATACAGGGTCATACGCGAAATGCCGGCGCGCTCGCAGGTCAGAGTCACGTCGAGCTTGCGACGCAGGCGCGCTAGCCGCAGTCGTTCCCCGAGGGCGGACAGTAGCTTGCGCTGCGGCAGGTACATGGGTGGTTGCTTGCTTGGCATGTATCGCATAATAAACAATTAGTAGATAAACGTCTATAATGCGATACAGAAAGCCCATGGCTGCGTACCTGCATCCGTTCGTGGTTGTGGTAGCCGTCCGCTGCGGTGGCTACCACGATGGGCGGCGCCTCGGCAGCGAGCACGTGAGTGGGGTGCTTTTCGGGGTACTTCCGGGCTCAGCGACGAGAAAGCAACATGTTTTCAGGCACTTCCGCAGCGCCTTCGAATCCTACCGGGCCCATTTCCATGGCATGGTATACCCCCGCGAGTGCCCGAATATGTCACCCATGGGCTCGCAATGGACTGCGTTCATTGCGGAGCTATGGCGGGTATCGACTTCCGACGAAATCGCTCTAGCATCAGGGAAGCAGTCCCCATTCGAGGCGATGGAGTGGGTGTCGAGGACAAAAACCGGATGGTTGCGCAGCTCGCCGCCAAAGAGGGCTCGCGGCTGCGTCAGTTTCTGCGCCGGCGGGTCCGTAACGCCGCGGATGTTCCGGACCTCATGCAGGAGGTGTTTCTGAGGCTCCTGCGTGTTCCCCGCCACGAGTCGATCCGGACCCCCGAAGCGTACCTGATGACGATCGCGAGACACGTCGCGCAGCAGCACAGGCTCGGGACGCTTCCCGAAAACCCCGTGAATCTGGAGGAGGTGCTGGAGGACTTGCGATCTTTTAGCGCCGCGGATCCTCTTTTGGAGGCGACCGCCGAGCAGTGCCAGGCTGGATTGGAGCAAGCCCTCCAGAGGATGTCACCCAAAGTGCAGGCCACGTTCCTGCTGCATCGCCGGGACGGACTCACCATGGATGAGGTGAGCAGGCGCCTCGGCATTTCCAAGCCCATGGCGAAGAAGTACCTGGTCAAGGCGCTCGTGCGGATGCGCAAGCACCTGAAAGAGGGCGAGTAGGTGACGCATGAACCTTGAGAGCGGCATCAACCTCAATGACCAGATCTCCCAGGAAGCCGCGCAATGGCTGGTCGAGCTTCGCACGGGGGACGCCGATCCCGCCGCACGCCGGGACTTCGATGCCTGGCTGCGAGCCTCACCCGAGCACATCCGGGCATTCATCGAAATGGCAGCGCTCTGGCACGACGGCGGCGCGGTCGACCCGCGATGCGAGCTCGATGTCGAGGCGATCATCGCGCGTGCTGAAAGGGAGCCGGACGTCATCGAGCTGACTCCGCCCGAACCCGCCCCGCCGGACAGGGTGGCGCATCGGGCCGCCGGTACCGTGCGGGGCTCTCGAGTCCGCGCCGCCGGTTGGGCCGTTGCCGCCGGACTGTTGGTGGTGGGGCTTGCGACGGCGTTGCTCCTGCGCCCGGCTCCGCCCATCCCGCGGATCTACGCCACAGGTGTCGGAGCGCGGCGCTCGATCGTGCTTCCTGACGGCTCCAAGGTGCTGCTCGATTCGAAGTCACGGCTGCGGGTTTCGTACACGGCGGCGACACGCAACGTGGAACTCCTGCAGGGGCAGGCGCTGTTCGAGGTGGTGGAGAACCCGCACCGACCCTTCCTGGTTCACGCCGGCGATGCGCTCGTGCGCGATGTCGGAACGGTGTTCGACGTGAACCGGATCGGGGGCGGTACGATCGTCACGGTCGTCGAAGGGCGCGTGGCGGTCGCCACGCCCTCGCAGCCGCTCTATCTCTCGGCCGGCGAGCAGTTGGATGTGCACCTCGGGCAGTTCTCGCTACGGCCCATCCACGTCGACATCAGCTCCGAAACCGCCTGGACCGACGGTCAGGTGGTGCTCCAGTCCGCGACGCTGGCCGACGTCGCGCAGGTGTTCGATCGCTACAGCGCGCGGCGGCTCGTGGCGCGGGATCTGGGGAAGAAGCCACTGCGCCTCAGCGGCGTCTTTTCGACGAATCCCAACTTCCTCATGCGATACCTGCGCAGCCGCCCGGACATCGCGGTGACGGAGAACGATTCCGAGATCGACATCGTCCGCAAACCAAGCGGGGCTCGGTCATGAGAGTGCCCGGCAGCGGACAACCGCTCGCGGCGCCGATGCGGGCTCTCTGCGCGGCCGTCGCCGCCGCGGTTCTCGCCGGCGCCGCGAATGCCGCGAATGCGCCGCCGGCGCGCGCCCCAATCCGCATTCCCGCGGAAGACCTCGGGCTGGCGCTGCGCACGCTGGCGAAGGACCGCGGCTTTCAGGTCGTTTACGTGTCCGGACAGGTCGATCATCTGACCTCACATGGCGCCGCGGGTGATCTGACGGTCGATGAGGCGCTGACTCGGGTGTTACGCGGCACCGGCTTGACGTTCCGCCGAATGTCGGACAGCGGCATCGTGATCGAGCCGTTAGCGACCCCGGCGCCCCACCCGCTTGCCG